>JAGQWA010000237.1 GCA_020437725.1 Bacteroidota bacterium
TGCTGACTCCAAGTATGGCGCTGTTGTATGGCAAAATAAATTCGTTTGGCATGGCTGCACCGTTCTTAAGTTTTACGAACTCAGCGGTTGAATCAACTTTATCTATCATGTAAAAACTGTTGGTAGATAGGGTGTTAAATGAGAGCCCTACGCCTGTGGTTTTGCGTGTTTTTACTTCATAGTCGGTATAGAACTCGTTATACTTTGTGGTTGTGGTGTTTCCACTGGTGCTTCTATCTAAAATTCTATAACCTATAGTGGGTTTAACATTGTTGCTAGTGGTGTTGTCTTTAAAATTAAAAACAGCCGCAGCTTGCATGTTGCCATATTTATTACCATAGTTAAGAAGGGTGCTTTTGCTAATAAAGTCGCCGTTGCTTAGATCAAAAGCATAAGATGCTTTTACAGTGCAAAATTTTGGACTTGCAGAAGCGGTTACCTCACCAAACACACCGCCTGAAAATGTAGAAACATCAGCACCAATATTAAACCCTAATTGATATGCAGAACGCATGGGGTTATCGTACTTTAAGCTAATTTTTAGGGCAGAATCTGTAGGTGATACATAGTTTCTATTATCTTGAGAAAGAGCAATGTTGCCAAGGCCAAAGCAAGCAACAAGAACTAGTGTTATTATTCTAAATTTCATTATAAAAAGATTTTTTTTGATGTTTCAAAATTCTTATGTGGCAATGGTGTGGCTATAAGTATATGTACTGATTTTGGATGGGTGGCAATACCCAATTCACTTAGTAACTAAACCGCTTGAAACGGCTTTTTTATAAAGACATATGATGGTTTTACAACCAGATTTTTCCATAATGTTTATGCGGTGTGTATCTACGGTACGCTTACTAATAAATAGTTTATCTGCTATTTCTTGACTTGTAAATTCTTGGAGCATTAAGTGCAGCACCTGCAGCTCGCGATTACTAAATAATTCATGGAATGCCACTATGAATTAGCCTTTAGAAGTTAAACAAATGGCTCCGCGCGCAGTGTTTCTTTTAGCGCAAATTGCCCGTGTTATTAAGTGGTTTATCGGTTAACTTTAATGAGCAACTATGATTTTTTCTACCCGACTCTCTGTTTTAATAAAGTAGATTCCGGCAGGATATGCGCTTAAGTTCACGTGGTTTGTTCCTTCATTTAAAACCCCACCTGTTTTAAGCTTACCATCTATGGTATGAATCTCAAAAGTTTGGGCCTTTGCGCTTATAATTTTTAATTGATCAACACACGGATTTGGGTAAATGGTGAAGTTGTTCATTTTGCTTTCGGCCAAGCCTGTTGTTCCTATATTGAAGGTCCAGCGAGCTTCAAAAGTGAACTTACCATCTTGGTCATCATCAGAATAAAGGTTAACAATGGTGCTTGCATTGGTATAGCTAAATCTGCCAATTTGCATCAATTTAATTCCACCACCTAGCTCGTTGCTATAGAAATAAATAGAGTCTATTTTGGTGCCAGTGGTGTAGTATATGGTGCGCTCTTTTGTGGTGTTACCATTGGTTGTAATAATAGAATCTATCATATTGCTGCTATTGTAGTAATAGTTGTCTATTTGATGCAGAGAAAAACTACTGCTTGAGTCTATTCTAAAATATTCATGTATGGTTTGAATATTTCCATTTCCATTATAGGTAAAAGCGTACTTATTAATTTTTATTAACGCATTAGTAGCAGCATCATACTCTACTTCGGTAATGGTTGTGTCATTAGAACCATCACTTTCAAAAATTTCGCGCGTGTCGGTTGCAAATGAATTAATACCGTTGTTGGCGTCAATTATTTGGTTGTTGTAGAAAGACCTGTTGCCGTTAAAAGCTGATGTGGTAAGGTTTTTTTTGTTTCCAAATAGGGTGTTCCATGTGGCATCCATATCTGTAATGGTACCGTTTGTATTGCGCACAACATTCATGGTAAAAATAGAAAACCCAGAGGCATATAGCTCGTAGTTGTTAATCCGTTGAATGTGAAAATTATGCTCAAACATTTTTACTCCATAAGGCGAATATTGGGCAATTAACGTGCTTGACCACAAAACAAAAGCACCGAATAATGAGTATTTAAGCAATAGATTTTTCATTTCAGAATAAGTTTAGATATCTGGCACAAAACTTTGCTGATTTACCTATCTCCTACTAAGTATTTATACTGAATTTGGCGCGAACAAGTACCTATTTATTCGTTAACTAGTGAATTGGCAACGGCATACTTATACAACCCAAGAATGGTTTTGCTGCCGGTTTTTTCCATGATATTTATGCGGTGTGTGTCTACTGTGCGCTTGCTAATAAAGAGTTTGTCGGCAATTTCTTTGCTCGAAAGTTCTTCTAAAATGAGTTCTAAAACTTCGGCTTCTCTTGTTGAAAGAAGCGAACGAATATTAGATTGTTTTCGGGTGCGGTTCATGTTAAGCAAAACAGGTATGAGCCGTTGCGAATAAAATGTACCGCCCAGATATACTTGCCTAATTGCTTGTGCCATTTCAAGCGTTTCGCTCGATTTTAAAAGATAGCCTTCAGCTTCGGCATCGGCTATTTGTTGCACATGGTTAATGGTTTCGTGCATACTCAAAACCAACATTTTTATTTCGGGATAACTTGCTTTTACCGCTTTAACCAATGCCAAGCCATCCATGTTGGGCATGCTATAGTCGGTAACAATAACATGCGGTTTTACACTGTTAGAATTGAGAAACTGCATGCATTGTTTACCGTTGTTTGCTGAACCAATTATTTCAAAATCAGGCTCTTTCTCTAAGGTGCTTTTAATTCCATCAACTATAAATTGATGATCATCTACCAGAAATATCCTTGTTTTTGGGTTGTATTCTTGAATCATGCTGCCATGGGTATTTCAATAAAAACTTCTGTTCCGTTACCTGGGCTAGAAACTACATTAAGCCTGCCATTTAAAAGTTGAAGCCTTGCTTTTATGTTGCTCCAACCTATACCTACATTGTTAGAATTGCTTTTTTGGTCAAAGCCTTTACCGTTGTCTTTAGCGCTAAAGGTGAGTTTGTTGTTTTCTTTAAAAAGCACCAATTCTACATGCGAAGCTTCTGCGTGTTTTAGGGTGTTATTTAGCAATTCTTGAGCAATTCGGTACAAGTTGGTTTGTTGTGCTGCCGTTAAAGTTAGCAACTGTAGTTCTTCGGTTTTTAAATTCACTTCAAGTTGGTTTGACGAATTAATGCGCTCTACGTTGTTTTTAAGTGCCGCCACAAATCCAAGTTCCGACAAATCATTTGGGGCAAGATTGTGCGATACATTTCTAACTTCGGCCATGGCCTGTTTTAGCATCTTTAACAAAGTTTCGTCATGAATTCGAAGGCTTTGTATTTTCAGTTTCAAACCAAAAAGTAATTGACTTATGCCATCGTGAAGATCGCGAGCAATGCGACTTCGTTCTTTTTCTTCGCCTTCAATTAGTGCTCCCAACCTATCTAATTGAAGCTTTTGCTCTAACCTAGCGCGCGCTTTTTGATTACGCAAATAATAAATCAAAAATGCTACCGCGGCTAACAAAAATGTAATAGTCACTGCGAGCAATATCAAGTTTTTTTCGGCCCTTTCTGCCTCTAGTTCAAAGGCGTTGGCATTAGCTTGGGCTTGTGCCAGTTCTTTTGCTTGTCGTTCTTTTTCGGTTTGGTATTTAACCTGCATTTCGCCCACACGATCATCTAGGTTTTCATGAAAAATTTTGTCTTTTAGTTCAATAATTTCTTGATTTGCCAGGTAGGCGGTTTTATAATCGTTTAGTTTAGAATAGGTAAGTGATTTGAAAGACAGGCCTGCTATTATATCAGGAATAATTTCTCGTTTACGTTGAATTTTTAGTGCTTCTTCGCAATAGTATTTGGCAGAGTCGCCTTGCCCTAAGGTTATTAATAAACCAGAATAGAAGGTGGCGGTTGATGCCAAAATGTTGAGATCGTTATTAGCTTTTGCGTATTTCAAAAGGCTTTTATAGAGTTCGGCAGCTTCTTTATATTTCTTTTGGCGCTCATAATTTGAAGCTAAAAGGCGTTTGCCAAGTGGATATTTGCTTTCGTGTGTCCATCCATTTTCTTCGATGAGCCTTAGCGCGCGCAAAAGGTTTTTTTCTGCTTCTTCATATTTGTGCGTATCCATATACACCGCTGCTAGGTTATGAATAAGAATGGTTTCTGATTTAATAAATTTCTTGTTTTTGGCTATTTCAATGGCTTTTAAATAATAATTAACTGCGGCATCAAATTCTTTCATATAGTAATGCACATTGCCAAGCAACATATTGGCACGCATATTGGCAGAGTCTTCGCCCATTTTCTCGCTTAATTCTAAGGCATTAAATGCCATTTCGTTGGTGCAGGCATAGTTGCTTAACCAAAAGCATGTGTTTCCTTTTTCTATGTAATACCTTAAAAGATCAGTACCATCAAGTTCTGTTGCTTTAAATAAAGAATCATACCTACTTAGCGCAAGCTCATTTGTTGGCGATTTATCAATTTGCTTCCATGTTTTTTCAGGTACGCCTTTGGCATATAAACAATGGTGGCTAACCAAAAAGCAAATAATAGCAACAATTGATAGGCGCATATAGCAATGGATAAAATAGCGGGTCGATTTTAGCAAAAAAAAGCCACTGTGTTTGGCTAGGATTAGTGATTAATTTTTAAGATGGTAGATAAATAGAAAATTCTGCCGTGAGCGCTAATAAAAGTGTTACTTATAAAGCTACAATCGTTTTTTGGAGCTAAATACATGATTGTAAAGGTTGCTGAGCAGTTTTATAGGTTGGGGTGCCTTAAATGGCATTGGCAATTAATTCAGATAATTTTCGATCTAATGTGGGCTTAGCCATACTAACCCAATTAAGTGTATGTTGCCCTCACGGCATACTTTATTGGCCGTTTCTTAAATCATAACATCTTATGGCGGTTGGCAGATACAATCTGCCTAGCAACTTGCCTTATTGCATGGCCCAATTCTTAAATACTTGGATGAAGAATATTCTTCACCCAGTTTATTTTTCTTTTTGTTCTAAAGTCGAGTAGGCAAAGGGGACTTTCACCCCTAAGCCTCTCACAGAACCGTACGTGATAGTCTCCCATCATACGGCTCTTGTTATACAATCACATGGCTTTGTACCCTAATTGCCAATGGTAAAACAAATTGGGAAAGTCTTTGCGTACTTTTCTTAACCATGAATAAGCTTTCTTGTAGCTCTTAGCGAAACGTTTGTATCTATTCAATAGCCATTTCACTAGCCTAAAATGGAAATTTCGAAGCAGTCTCTCCAGCTTCCATTTCTTAAAGCGACCATAATATTGTATGATTCCTTTAATCTTTGGATTGAATTCATTCGCAATTTGTTGAATGTCCGCTCCTGTCCACTTATGAAACTTCATCTTTTTCCATTCCGCTGCTATTCGTTTTTCCGCTACGGGGCTT
>JAGQWA010000238.1 GCA_020437725.1 Bacteroidota bacterium
GAAAGACCTAATCTAATAGCTTCTGCTTGTCCTTTAAAACCGCCGCCATAAACGTTAACTTTAACGTCAAATTGACCAGCAGTTTCTGTAAGTTCCATTGGTTGGTTTACAATCATTTGCATGCTTGTGGTAGGGAAATACGTATCTAGCGCACGACCATTAACCGAAATGTTACCAGAACCAGCTTTAAGGTAAATTCTAGCTACAGATGTTTTTCTTCTTCCAATTGTAGTTATATAACTCATAATACTTAGCTGTTATATCTCAAGTGTTTGAGGTTTTTGAGCAGCATGTGGGTGCTCAGTACCACTATACATTAAAAGGTTTTTTAGAGCCACGTCTCTAAGCTTGTTGTTTGGCAACATGCCTCTAACAGCTTTTCTTAAAACTTCGTGTGGTTTCTTCTCAAGTAGAATGCGTGGAGTTACAGATTTCTGACCACCTGGGTAGCCAGAGTGAGAAATATACTCTTTCGCATCCATTTTGTTGCCAGTAAAACGAATCTTATCGGCGTTCAAAACAATTACTTTATCGCCACAATCAACATGTGGGGTAAAGCTTGCTTTGTGTTTACCTCTAACAACCATGGCAATTTTACTTGCCAATCTTCCAACTACTTGATTTTCAGCATCAATAACGTACCAGTTCTTTACTACTGTACCTTTATTTGCCGATATTGTTTTATAGCTTAACGAATCCATTTCTACCAATAATTAGGGGTAGCTTCAAAAAATAGGGTGCAAACTTAAGATAATATTCAGTCTCTGCAATCGAAGATTGAAAATTTTACATCTTAAAGGTTTCCATAAACTTGGTGGTGAAATTGCCAGCTCTAAAGTCTGGGTCTTTCATAAGTTTAAGATGTAGGGGTATGGTGGTTTTTACACCTGTTATTACAAATTCTTCCAAGCATCTTTCCATTCTTGTAATGGCTTCTTCTCTTGAATTACCACTAACAATAAGTTTGGCAATCATAGAATCATAATGCGGTGGAATTTTATAGCCTGCATAGATATGCGTGTCAACTCTTACGCCATGGCCGCCCGGTTTGTGCAAATCGGTAATTGTACCTGGGCTTGGTCTGAAATCATTTTCAGGATCTTCAGCATTTATTCTGCACTCAATGGCGTGTTTCATTGGCTCATAGTTGTTGCCCGAAATGGCAACACCAGCTGCTACTTTTATTTGTTCGCGAATTAAATCGTAGTTAATTACTTCTTCTGTTACTGGATGTTCTACCTGAATACGGGTATTCATCTCCATAAAATAAAAGTTCCTGTGCTTATCAACAAGAAATTCTATGGTTCCAACACCTTCATAATTAACTGCTTTTGCAACATTTATGGCAGCTTGTCCCATTTTGTTTCTCAACTCTTCGGTCATAAAAGGAGATGGCGACTCTTCTATTAACTTTTGATGACGGCGTTGAATTGAACAATCTCTTTCTGAAAGGTGGCTCACATTGCCGTATTGGTCTCCAATTATTTGAATTTCAATATGGCGTGGTTCTTCAATGTATTTTTCTAGGTAAATGTCGTCGTTTCCAAATGCGGCTTTTGATTCTTGTTTGGCAGAATCCCATGCGGCTTCAAAAGCATCGGCACTTTTAATAATTCTCATTCCGCGTCCACCGCCACCGGCTGATGCTTTAATGATAACTGGGTAACCAACTTGCTCGGCCACTTTAATGCCTGTTTTTACATCTGGAATTAAGCCATCGCTTCCTGGAACTGTTGGTACGCCTGCGGCTTTAACGGTTTCTTTTGCCACCGATTTATCGCCCATTCTATTTATCATGTCTGGGCTAGGGCCAATAAATTTAAGCCCATTTAGTTGGCAAGTTTCGGCAAACTTGGCGTTTTCAGAAAGAAATCCGTAGCCTGGATGTATAGCATCGGCATTGGTTATTTCTGCGGCAGCAATAATGCTAGCAATGTCTAAATACGATTTTGCGCTAGGTGGAGGGCCTATGCAAATGGCCTCGTCGGCAAAGCGAGCATGCAAACTTTCCGCATCGGCCTTACTGTAAACGGCCACGGTTTTAATGCCCATTTCTCTACATGTTCTAATAACACGCAAAGCAATTTCGCCTCTATTGGCAATTAGTATCTTTTTAAACATGGCGTTTTATTAAATTTTTCTTAAGCTGGCTCTACTAAGAACAGTGGTTGGTCGTATTCTACAGGCGATGCATCGTCAGTTAAAACTTTAACAACTCTTCCGGCCACGTCAGATTCTATTTCGTTGAATAATTTCATGGCTTCTATTATGCAAACTGTTTGGCCTATTTCTACCATATCGCCAACTTTTACAAATGGTTCTTTATCAGGGCCAGATGATCTGTAGAAGGTGCCGATCATTGGGGCTTTAATTTCAGTTCCTGAGGCTACTGGTGTTGCAGCCGGTTGCGGAGCTGGCGTTGCAACTGGTGCGGCTGGAGTTGGACTAGGTGTTGGCGCGGCCATTTGTTGCATTTGTCCGCCTAGCATGTTTGCTGGTACAACTATTTGTTGTGGCTCTGCAAATTCTCTTGGAGAACGGGCTTTTATGGTTATTTTAAAGTTGTCTTGTTCTAACTCAACTTCTTCTACGCCGCTTTTGGCAACAAACTTTATTAAGTCTTGTATTTGCTTTAATTCCATACTATTATTTCTTTACTCGTTCAACATACGAATTTGTTCGCGTGTCAATTTTAACAAAATCTCCGGTATTGATGAAAAGTGGCACTCTTACATCAGCACCTGTTTCAACTTTTGCAGGTTTAAGAGTATTGGTTGCTGTATCGCCTTTTAAACCGGGCTCGGTGTAGGTAATTTCCATTTCTACATACTGAGGCAGTTCGCAAGTTAGCGGTTGTTCTTTTTCAGCGTTTACTAGCATTTCTACTTCCATTCCATCTTTGAGCAAACCAGAATTATCTATTAGACTGCCTTCAATGGTAATTTGCTCGTAGGTGTTCACATCCATAAACACGTAGCCCATTTCATCTTGGTAAAGAAATTGGTAAGGCCTTCTCTCAATTCGAACGTCGTCTAACTTATGCCCGGCCGGAATGGTATGGTCTAGCACCTTGCCATTAGTTAAAGACTTAAGTCTTGTTCTTACAAATGCAGGACCTTTGCCTGGTTTTACGTGTTGAAATTCTATTATTTGAAATATGTCGTGGTTGTGGTGAATACACATTCCATTTTTTATATCTGAAGTACTTGCCATTTTCTTCTAAATTAAATTGCCCATTTTAGATATGTTGCGCCCCAGGTGAAACCGCCACCAAAAGCTGCTAAAATTAAATTGTCTCCTTTTTTGAATTTGCTTTCAAAATCGCCCATTAATAATGGAATGGTTCCATTAGTAGTATTGCCATAGCGTTGAATATTATAGAGCACCTTGTTTTGGTCGAGCCCCATTCTGTTAGCAGTGGCGTCTATTATTCGTTTATTTGCTTGGTGTGCCAATAGATAGCTAATATCGTTAGCTCCTAAATTGTTGCGTTGCATAATTTTTTCGCAACTATCGGCCATATTGGTAACGGCAAATTTGAACACGGTTTTACCTTCTTGATAAACATAATGTTCTCGAGCTTGCACACTTTCAATTGAAGGTGGTTTAATAGACCCGCCGGCTTTCATGTGCAGAAATTGCACACCTATTCCATCTGCACCCAGCACTGAGTCTATAATTCCGTTTTCTTCATCGGGTTCAAGTAATACTGCTCCGCCGCCATCTCCAAAAATGATGCAGGTTGCTCGGTCTTGATAATCGATAATGGCCGACATTTTATCGGCGCCTACTACCAAAACTTTTTTATGAGTGCCTGTTTCAATCATTTTTGAAGCCAGGGTAAGCGAGTATAAAAACCCACTGCACGCGGCTTCTAAATCAAAACCCCAAGCATTGCTCATGCCTAAGTTGTAGGAAATTTTATTGGCAGTTGCAGGAAAAATATGATCGGGTGTAACGGTTGCGAAAATGACCAATTCTATTTCTTTTGGATCGGTATTGGTTTTTTCTAGTAGTTCTTTTACGGCTTTTTCAGCCATGTAAGAAACCCCTTTTCCTTCGCCTTTAAGTATGTGTCTGGTTTCTATGCCTGTTCTCGATAATATCCATTCATCGTTGGTATCAACCATTTTTTCCAAATCTTGGTTGGTTAATACATCATCGGGAACACAAGTTGCTACGCCAGTTATGGCAGCCCTGACTTTATTCATTCAATCAAGTTTACGGCTCAAATGTAGTTTTTACTTTTTCAATCAAGTCAGACTTTACCATTTCTATGGCTTGTTGAATCATTGATTGAAAGGCCAAAGGTGAAGATACTCCATGACCTATTAGTACTGGCTTGCGAACGCCAAGAATTGGAGTTCCGCCATAGTATTGATAGTCGAGCCTTTTTTGCATTTCTTCGTCTTGAACAAATTCTTTCATTGTTCTAAAAAGGGCTTCAGAAGATTTTAGAACAACATTGCCCACAAAGCCATCGCAAGCTATAACATCTACTTTGTCAGAAAAAATGTCGTAGCCTTCAACATTGCCGGTAAAATTTATTCTTGAAGAGTTTTCGAAAATGTCGTAAGCGGCCTGAGTAGCTAAATTTCCTTTTTCTTTTTCTTCTCCAATGTTTAATAAACCCACTTTTGGGTTTGGAATATTTAGCACATGTTTGGCATAAAGGGATCCCAAAACACCAAATTGATAAAGAACATCTGGTTTGCTATCAGGGTTTGCGCCTACATCGAGTAATATGCCGTAGCTGCCGTTCATTCTTGGTAAAAGAGAACTAATGGCTGGGCGTATTACGCCTTCAATAACTTTTACTAAATACATTGATGCCACCAAAACGGCTCCGGTGTTTCCTGCGCTTATGTAAGCATCAATTTTTGATTCGCCGAGATATTTCATGCCTACAGAAATGCTCGACTCAGGTTTTTTCATAATGGCCTTGGTTGGCGACTCGCCCATTTCTACAACTTGTGTTGTGCCAACAATGGTTACTTGATTTGTTGGCAGGTTGTGTTGTTCGAAATATCGGGTAATAGTCGGCTCGTGGCCAAAAAGTGTAAGCATTACATCATTACCCAATAGCGGTAAGCTTTGGGCAACACCGTCAAGTGATGCTTTTGGGGCGAAATCGCCCCCCATTATGTCTAATCCTACGTTAATCATTTAATGAAAAAGAAGTGAAGGTTATTCTTCAGCGTTCTTTTCCATCAAAACTTTTCCGCGGTAGTAAACTACACCGTCTGATTCGTGTGCTCTATGGCGTAGATGTGTTTCGCCTGTAGTTGAGTCAACACTTAATGTAGGAGCTACAGACTTGTAATGAGTTCTTCTTTTGTCTCTCCTTGTTTTTGAAATCTTGCGTTTAGGATGTGCCATTTTTCAAATATTTACTTTACAATAATTTCTTTAAATCGTCCCAACGTGGGTCTGTT
>JAGQWA010000239.1 GCA_020437725.1 Bacteroidota bacterium
TTGGTGAATTGGTTAAAAATGAACGCCAAATCTTTTTCAAGTTTCATCCTGAAATTATTGAATCAGGCTTGAACATTTCACCAATTAAAATGAATTTGGGCGCGACACCTAAAGAAAGTCCATTAAAACCTTTTGGTGGCCTGTTTGGTGTTTTTGCAGATTCATTACCAGACAGTTGGGGCAGGTTGTTATTAGATAGAAAGATTAGGAGTATAGGAGGAAATCCTTTAAACATGTCGCTGCTTAATAGGCTTGCTTTTGTTGGTAAAAATGGTATTGGTGCACTTACCTATAAACCAATTATCCAGCTAGAAGGCAAGTCAATTTCATCAATAGACCTTGATGAAATTCTTCAACAAAATAATCAATTGCTTGCAGGTAATGAAAGTGAGATTATAGATGAATTATACAGGCTTGGTGGTTCATCTGGTGGAGCAAGACCAAAAGCTCATATAGGTTATAACCACAATTCGAGACTAATTATTCCAGATCAACTAAATCTACCGAGTGGATACGAGCATTGGATTGTTAAGTTTCCATCGCGATATGATTTGCCCGATATTGCTAATATAGAATTTGCCTATTATAAAATGGCAATTGCCTGTGGTTTAGAAATGAGCACAAGCAAATTGATTGAATCTAATTCGGGTAAATCATTTTTTGCTACCAAAAGATTCGATAGAGAAGGTGAAGGTCGATTTCATGTGCATTCGGTTGCTGGGTTGTTACATGACGATTTTGAACGTAGTAGTTTGGATTATGGACACATTTTAGACCTAGCGTTTAGACTTGAACGAAACATTTTGGCGCAAGCGAAAGTGTTTAGATTAATGGTATTTAATGTTCTTACTCATAATAGAGACGACCATTCTAAAAACTTCTCCTTTCTCATGAATGAATTTGGCCAATGGTCGTTTTCACCAGTTTACGATTTAACTTTTTCAAGTTCATCTCATGGAGAGCATAGCACCACCATTAACGGTAAAGGCAAAAACATTGAACGATTGGATTTACTAATGCTGGCTGAAGAATTTAAATTGAAAATGGCAAAAAGAATAATTGAAGAAGTGGCTTCTTTTGTTACAGACTGGTCTAAGTATGCGATAGAATCAGGAGTTTCCAATTCTTCAAAAATTCTTATAAATAAAGAAATTCAAAAGCAGCTTCAGTTAATAGCTTAAGTAGTTTAAAGCCTAAATATCAAACTTAATTCCTTGCGCTAATGGCAAGTCTTTGCCATAATTAATGGTGTTGGTTTGTCTTCTCATATAGGCTTTCCAAGCATCAGAACCTGATTCTCGGCCACCACCTGTTTCTTTTTCGCCGCCAAATGCCCCACCAATTTCAGCGCCTGATGTGCCAATATTGGCATTGGCAATTCCACAATCAGAGCCTGTTGCCGATAAGAAGGTTTCTACTTCTCTTAAATTGTTGCTGAAAATAGCAGAAGACAATCCTTGTGGCACATCATTATGCCATTTAATGGCTTGTTCTAATTCGCTGTATTTGATTAGATAAAGCAAAGGCGCAAATGTTTCGTGCTGAACAATTTCAAAGTGAGCTTTAGCTTCTGCAATGGCTGGCTTAACATAACATCCTGACTCATAACCTTCGCCAGATAGCCTTTCGCCGCCATACAATAAGTTTCCACCTTCAGCTTTAACAGCGGCTATGGCTTTTTCAAATTGCTCAACCGCCTGCAAATCGGTTAACGGCCCAACCAAATTACCTTCTAAAGGATGGCCAATGCTCAATTGCTGGTAAATGCCAATTAGGCGATTTTTAAAGTCTTCGTAAATAGATTGATGTAAAAACACCCTTCTGGTTGAGGTGCATCGCTGACCTGCTGTTCCAACGGCGCCAAACACTACTGCTCGCATGGCCATTTCTAAATCGGCATCAGGGGAAATAATGATTCCATTATTTCCGCCCAATTCTAGAATAGATTTACCCAATCTGGCGCCAACGGCTTGAGCCACAATTTTTCCCATTCTTATTGAACCAGTGGCCGAAACAATAGGTATTCGCTTATCGTGGGTCATCCATTCACCAACTTCATAATTGCCCTGAACCAAGCTGAATAAGCCTTCTGGCAGGTTGTTTTCTTTTAAAACTTCTGCAAATAAGTGCTGCGTTGCAATGGCAGAAATTGGCGCTTTTTCAGATGGTTTCCAAACCACTGTATCGCCACAAACACTTGCAATGCAAGCGTTCCAAGCATAAACAGCTACCGGAAAATTGAAAGCTGAGATAACGCCCACAATCCCGGCTGGATGCCATTGCTCCATCATTCTATGGTTGGGTCTTTCTGATTTAATAGTAAGACCATGAAGCTGACGAGAAAGCCCAACGGCAAAATCGCAGATGTCAATCATTTCTTGCACTTCGCCTAATCCTTCTTCAAGCACTTTACCCATTTCGTAAGACACAATCATACCCAAATGGCGCTTGTGCTCGCGTAGTTTATTACCAATTTGACGCACAATTTCGCCACGTTGAGGGGCAGGGGTAATTCGCCATTGTTCAAAAGCTGCTTGAGCCTTTAACATCACCGCTTCATAATCATCTTTGGTTGTGGAATGAACTTTTCCAATTAGTTGACCATCGGCAGGCGAGAAGGATTCTATTAATTCTCCCTGGCCAGATAAGGTGTGAATTCCCGAGTAAGTGGCTGGATTTAAATCTTTTATTCCTAACGTATTAAGCGCTTCTTGTAATTCTTGTTTGTAGTCCATTTTTCACTATTAAATAGTAATGAGATAATTATTAAAGGGAATTCGTCTAGGCCATGGCAAAACCTTTTAACGATTCCCCTTTTAACCTTTTAACGATATTCTAATTTCCTTTAAATTCTGGTTTGCGTTTTTCATTAAAGGCTGCAACTCCTTCTTTATAATCTTGGCTATTACCAGCAATTTCTTGACAATAGGCCTCGTATTGTAGCATTTCATCAAGATCAGAATGGAAAGATTTATTCAGCATTCTTTTCATTAAACCAATGGCTTTGGTAGGAGCTGATTTGTAGTAGTTCACTACTTTTTCCACTTCGGCATCTAATTCATCTACAAATGCCACTCTATTAATCATTCCCCATTCAAGTGCTTGATTTGCAGACACTTTGTTGCCCATTGTGGCTAGCTCAAAAGCACGGTTGCTACCTACCAATCTTGGAAGAAAATAAGAAGATCCAGAGTCCAAAACTAGGCCTACGTTTATAAACACTTCAATGAATGATGCATTTTCGGCTGCAACCACAAAATCGCAAGCCAAAGCCAAAGAACATCCTGCACCTGCTGCAACACCATTAATTCTACCAATTATGGGTTTTGGCAAATCGCGCATGGCTTTAATAATGGGATTGTATCGCTTATACAGCGAATCTGAAAGCGATCTATTCTTGCTTCCTGCAATATCTTTTAGGTCTTGACCAGAGCAAAATGCTTTTCCTTCTCCGGTTAAAACAACTACTCTAACATCATTATCTCGTTTTACAAGTTTAAGCGCGTCTTGTAGCTCAAAACTTTGCTCGTTGTTAAAGGCATTAAACCTATCTGGGCGGTTTAAACTAATAGTTGCCACACCGTTGGCAACATGGTATTTTATTGCGTTGAATTCGCTCATGTTTATTCTGCTTTTTCGAGTTCGAAAGTATTTCGCTTTTTATTCCAAACCAATTTGAAAATATTTAAAGGCAAGCGGGTTTCTCTTAAATAAATGTTGTTTTCTTGTTTTTCTATTGTCCAAATCAGGCCTGCCTTTAATTTGTTGTCATCATCATATTCAAGATTATTGAATTCATCAAGCCCGTCATAATCAGCTTTGTAAGCCTTTTTTACTACTCCCCGTACTTTGCCAATATTGTAGTCAACATCAGGGGCAACCTTGGTTGTTATATCTGTCCAAGTGCCATTTTGGTTTTCAATTACTTTAAAGGAGTTTTCACAGTCTTTGTCTTCACAACCAGTGGTTTCAATACAGATAACAGATGTGTTGTCAGATTTAATGTACTGCTGAAGTTTAGTGTCAGTATTGGTGCCTTTCTTTTCAAGAATCATGAACCCCCGTTCTGCATCATGCTTGGTTATCATTAAGTCGCGCTGGCGCCTGTTGTCTTCTGGCATTTGGTCTTTTAATGCTGGAAGAAATTCAAGCGGGATGGTATAATATTGATCACGAATTTTGGGTAATTCACCATCTGCAAACGATATGAAGGCAATACATAGAAACAAAAAGGCAACTGGCCTCATAAAAATTGAATTTGCCCGAAATTTACTTTCTTCGGTGTGAATCTAAATGGAATGAACCCTTATTCAATTAACATTCTAAGAAAGCCATGATTTTGCGCTTGTATTTGGTTAAGATTTTCAACTTTTGCTTTGATGGAGAAAACCACCGAAAAAGCCAGTAATTACAATCATCTAGAAAAGATGAGTACCCAAGAACTGCTTGCAGGAATTAATAATGAAGATGCCCTGATAGCCCATGCAGTAAGCCAAGAATTAAAGCCAATAGAAAACTTAGTAGATGCTACATATTCCTGTTTGCAAATCGGAGGCAGATTGTTCTATTTGGGCTCAGGTACAAGCGGTAGATTAGGTATTCTTGATGCAAGTGAATGTCCACCAACATTTGGAGTAGAACATGATTTGGTAATAGGATTAATTGCCGGCGGCGATGCTGCCATTAGAAAGGCACAGGAATTTGCTGAAGACGACATGCAACAAGGCTTTAAAGATTTGCAAGCTCACAATGTTTCAGTGCTTGATATGGTTGTGGGGTTATCAGCAAGTGGTACCACACCTTATGTGCTTGGTGCATTAAAAACTTGCAAGGAAAAAGGAATTTCTACTGGTTTTATTGGTTGCAATAAAAATTCGCCAATTGGTTTTGTGGCTGATTATAGGGTAGAAGTGGTTGTGGGGCCTGAATTTGTAACCGGAAGCACAAGAATGAAGAGTGGAACCGCTCAAAAAATGGTGCTTAATATGCTTACCACCAGTGTAATGATAAAATTAGGCAGGGTAAAAGGCAACAAAATGGTTGATATGGCCTTGAGTAACGATAAATTGGTAGATCGCGGAACGCGAATGCTCATTGAATTATATGGTTGGGAATACGCAAGGGCAAAAGCAGAACTTTTGGCTGCCGGTGGTGTTCGTGATGTGATTAAGAAGATGGAACAATAGCCCATGCATGATTTAGAACCTTTTTACCATTGGCGTGATATCTACACCGCTGAAAACGACCCAGACTCTCCGTTTTACCAAAGGGAGCATAGCGAAATTTATTATACCCATGCTATTTACAACCATGTAATTCACCCGCAATGGGATGAATTTGGATCATCTACCTTATATACCAAGCAGCTATTTGCCGATTATGATAATGGTTTTGCCATTTTCGAAATGATGGGAGAGTGGAATGATGCCAT
>JAGQWA010000023.1 GCA_020437725.1 Bacteroidota bacterium
TATCAGAACACCCATTTTGTGAGTTCGAAACAATTAAAGTAACATC
This sequence comes from Bacteroidota bacterium, assembly GCA_020437725.1. GTDB lineage: Bacteria > Bacteroidota > Bacteroidia > CAILMK01 > JACPUW01 > JAGQWA01. The sequence continues at coordinate 47 of JAGQWA010000023.1, forward strand.
ATAAACATCGTCTTTTGGAAAAGGAAAATCAATTGTGTCTGACGATGCGCTTGGGCCCACAATCATTGGAAATTGTGGCGACGTACTGTCACTGTCGTAAATAAGCCAAGTGTAAACATTTGTGCCATTGTTATTTGGTAAAGCCGAAGTGCTAAATAGTTTAAATGTATCTGCCTTACAACCAGCACGAATTGGGGCTCTAAACTTGGCTTCTGGGCCTTCTACTGTAAGTGCATCGTTATGAGTTACTCTTGTTTCGCAAGCTTGTTCGTGGCCAGAATATTTAAAAATGTATTGAATGTCTTTCTCTCCTGAATTTTGATAAGATATTTTGAACTTGCTATTGGTGCTTCCAGATAAAAATTTACCGCCAGGAAAACTCCAAGTTAAGCCTTGCCTACCGCTTCCTGGAGCCAAATTGGTAATTTCAATTTGTTCGCCTATGCAAACCAGGGTGTCGCTTAGGCCCATATATTTAGTTACATACTCGTTTACCGATTTGGTGTATTTACAACCGCCGCTATAGGTTACAGTTAAACTTATTAATTGTGCTTGGGTTAGATTGTTGTAAACCGCTGTGGCATTTTGGCTGGTTGATGAGGTTGTTTTAGCGCCAGGAAAACTCCAATCATACGCGATGGGTAGTTTTTTGTCTGGCCCTTTTTTAGGAATGGTTCCAAAATAGCTAGGCCGCATACTAGCCGTTATTTTCTTGCCATCAACTGATAAATTACCGCAAAACTCAAGTTGTTCAGGGTTGTAAACGTTAATTGCATTGGTGTTTTTGTAGATTTCTTTACAGCCAAAATTATTGGTTACTTCTAAGGTAACACTATGCCTGCCTAAGGTGCATAACTGAGTTATTTGAGCATTTCCGTTTCCTTTAACACCATCAAATATCCAAGATCGCGAAGCCACGTTGGCTGTAGAATCTGTTATGGTAACATTGGCCGATCCGTTACAAAGAAGGGTATCTGAAAAATGGATTTTTATATCAGGTTTTGGTAACACCTCAACTATATCAGCTTTATTAACTGTGGTGCACGCACTTGTTTTGCCACTTTCGGTAATTCTGAGGCTAATAGATTTTTTGCCTGACGTTACAAATGCTCTGTAAGCAGTGTCGGTTCCGGTTATAAAACCGCCACCAAGGTTCCATTCTATTTTAGCACCAGCAGGAATGCCAGTGGCTGAAAAAACGACACCAAGCGGCGAGCAACCTTTGGTTACAGAAGCAGTAAAATTTACATTAGAGCATTGTGAATGAGCAATGTTTGAGTAAAACATTGTCATGAGAAAAGGAAGTAGGAGGGAGATCTTTCTCATGTTAAAGTAGAATTTGGCCAGCGCTTAAAAGGCAATAAATTTATAACAAAGGTATCATCAATGAAATGGAGTAGCTTTTATCAGAAATAGTAACAATTTGAAGATGCACTTTGTTGCAGTTTAGTTGCACAATCCTATTCTTTGGGCAATTGCCGAATTATAGACGCCAGTTGCATCAAATTTGTTTTTTATGTTTAAGAATTCAAAAGCTTTGGGGTACATGGCCAAAAAACTGTTGTAATCTAAAACGGCATCTTTGGCCAGATACACCTTTCCACCAAAGTTTATAACTACCTGATTTAATTCCTGAAGAACCTTAATGGTTTCTATTGAAAACTTAAAATCCAAAGCCACTGTAATGCCTTTTTCGGGAAAGGAAAGAAGCGCTTCATTGGCTTCTCCGAACTGTTTTATTACATTTAAAAATGGGGTTAATTTCTTACTGCTTAAAAGTTTAAAAATGGCACTAATTCCGCTATATGAAGATTGAGTTGGTAAAACGAATTGGTATTGAATAAACCCATCTTTTCCATAGCCTTTGTTCCAATTGCCAATAATATCTAGTGGAAAGAAAAAGGGATCATAATGAATGAAATTGTGCTTTTTTTCTTGCTTGTGCTTTAGTACTTGATTAAGCAACGAAATGCTTGTTTTATTAAGCGCAAAAGTTGGTAGATAGAGTGGCAACAAGAGTTTTTGATTTTTATGCACTGCCAGCAATTGAGTGGCATTCGTGTCAATTTCACTTGATCTAAGTCTATTGCCAAAGGTTATTACTCCGCTGTGTTTTTTAGATGTGGTATTTAACCAGCCAACCGAAAAATTATAGATTTTATCATTCTCAATGAAAAGTTCAATACACTCTTTTAAATTATTAAAAGACAGGCTTTTATGAGAATAATAACTGGTTTCGATTTTTGTAAGTTGAATGGTTGCGGTGGTAATTATTCCAGTTAGACCTAAGCCGCCAACCGTGGCCCAAAAAAGATCTGAATTTTCAGTTCTTGACAGAGTTAAGTTTTCTCCTGAGCTTAGCAACAATTGCATTTCAATTACCGAATTGGCAAAAGAGCCTGTGGTATGATGACCCTTGCCGTGCACATCGTTGGCAATTGCACCGCCAATTGTAATGAATTTTGTGCCTGGACAAACAGTTGGAAACCAACCTTTTGGTGTTGCTATGTTAATTATGGTTTCTAGGCTACATCCGGCTTGGCAGGTTAACCTTCCAGTATCTTGGTTAAATTCTAAAATTCTATTGTAGCCTGTTGTTAGTAATGTGGTGCCATTGGCGCATACAGCTTGGTCGGCATAGCTTCTGCCCAAACCGCGTGCTATTGAGTTTTGGGTAACATCGGTTCTCCGGCCCCTAAAATTTCTAGTTGATGTTTCTATTTGAGGGTAATTGCCCCAGCCTGAAAGCGATATTTTCTTCTTTAAGGTCAAATCGCTAAAACTTTATCAAGGGTTACATCATGTGGCTCGGTAGGGATTTTGTTTTGCAATTGCTCTTTAAAGCAAACGCCAATTTTTACAGCATTGGTTAGCTGTGGCAAAATACCATCATAATAACCTTTCCCACGCCCAATTCTTTGTCCATTTTCATTAAAGCCAAGACCAGGAACTAGAACAATGTCAATAATTGACAGGTCATCTAAATTACTTCCGATGGGTTCTAAAATTCCAAATTTTGGTTCAGGTATCATGCTTTGTTTGCCGTTAAAAGGTTTCACCACTAAATGGTCTCCTACTATTACAGGCAGCCATACTTTGCATTTTTGTGATAGCTTTTCGTTTAGATTATGCGTTGGGAGCTCGTTACCAAAAGACCAATAGCTCAACACATTTTTAGGATAATCATTTAGTGCGAATTGGCTTTCGAGTTGTTCAATCAGTTTTTGTTCGCCTTCAAACCGCATGGTTGGGCTTAATGAGTTTAATCTCATTTTAAGTTCATAACGAAGCTGATTTTTTGCGGTTGTATTACTCATCGACATTTTTTAAGAGCGATTTGTAATGGTTCACCTTATTTTGGTCGCCGTATTGCTGGCTAATTTTAATTAGTGCTTCCAGCGGTGCACGTGCTTTTTTGTCAATTTGATGTGCTCTTGTAAAGGCAATTTGGGCACTTTGAATATCATTCTTTTCTATGGCAATTTTTCCTAATTCTACTAAAGCGGGCACATAGTTATACCTTGAAATGGCTTGGTTTAAATAAGCAATTGCCTCATCAATATTAAACGGCTTCGCAAGTTTTGCCATTTCAGTTAAAGCTATGGCCGAGTTGCGCAAGGCTTGTTCATTTTGCGGATCGTTGTCTAAAGCATAACTAAACTGCAATTGTGCTAATCCAAAACTATCTAATGCAAAATATTCGGCACCAAGATTTACATAAGCCTGAGATAAATACTGCCTTGAATCGGCCAAATTTGGGTTGCAAGCAAGGCTTTGGTTGAAGGATTCGATGGCCACTCCATAATCTTGAAGGTACATAGCAGCCATTCCTTTGGCGTGAAATAATTGTGCATTGGCCGTATCTAGTTCAGACCAATATTCCATGGTTTTTTGAAAGGAAACCAATTCAGATTTAGGGTCTTGGCTAGCCAAAATTTGATTGAATTTTTGTTTAAAGTAACCTTCTTTATAGTTATCTTTTACAGCGAGTTGAATAAACTCTAATTGGTTTTGAGCTGTTGTTTGCAAAGGCCCCCTTTCTGTGGCTACTTTTTGTAGGTAAAAACTTGCGGAATCTAAATTATACAGCCTCAAATAATAATTGCCCAGAGCCCAATGGCTTCTATTAAAGTTAACGCTAAGTTTTCTTGATGCTTGAAGTAGTTCTAGTGCTTTTTCTTCTTCACCTTTTTTGAGAAGAATTTCGCCTTTTAGGCACAACGCTTCTGCAAATTCTGGATTAAAAGCCAATGCAGCTTCAAGAGATGTTAGGGCATTGTCCCAAAAAGAAAAATGGTATTGGCATTTGGCCAAGAGATAGGCTACCCCTTCATGCTCAGGATGATTAATAACACCCATTTTTAGGTGTTTAAGTGCATTGTCTAATTCGCCAATTCTAAAACTGAAAACACCTTGGTTGGCGGCAGTGTCTTTCAATATGGTAATTATATTCTGGTGCTGTTGAATTTGATCTACATCAACTACATTTTGCATGTTTAACGATGGCATGAGTTTTTCACGCGGACTTAAGGCACCAAGAGAAAACACCCCTATCTTGTAATTATGCCATAAATGTTGTTCATAGCTTATGGTTTTCTCAATATTATTTTCTTTAAACGGAAGTTTTCCTTCAAAATCATGAACCACCTTTCCATCTGATCGACTTGCCAATTGAACTTGCTTATCGATTTCTTGAAAATGGTGGTGAGCCAAATAATCAAATTCTTCGTTGCGATAGGTTTCAGCTTTACTTGGTTCATAAATAATATTGGGCTCAAAGTAGCTCAACTTATCAGGAGTTGGAATTTGATTGAAAATGAAAACAACGACCAGAATCCATTTCCATTGGCGATTAACCTGAAAATTCTGCCAATGCAAAACCATCATTATTCCCAAACCAAAACATAATAATGGCAAAGCCATTAAAGTCAAATCGGCCTTTATATAGGGCTGAAAAAAGATGGGTGTTGCGAAGAGAATGGCAATGGGAATCAGAAGTTTATTGAGTCTGGAAACCTGGGCAATAAGAAGAACGGTGGCCAGCGTAATGCCAATTACCGGGCTCCTAAACAGATAAAGATGAGCGGTTCGCCAATAGTTGAATTTTCCTGACAATACAGTTTCGCCAAACAAAAAGAAACGCGATGGCTCATACTCATACATTGGGTAAAAATGCCCTTTGCTAAATAGCACAAAAGCAGCATAAGAAAGTAAAACGCTAAATGCTTTAATTTTTAAAGTAACTACGGGCTTATTTGATAAAATGAGAACCCAAATTCCAACAGAAATTACCCAAAATAAAGGGTGAATTGAGCAGAACCAACCAATGGCAATGCCAGTTGCTATAAGCCATTTTTGAGATTTATTGGCCAGTTTAATGAGCCAAAAAATAAGCCCTAAAACCAATAATGCAGAAGCCATTTGGTAATGGAAACCAGCGCTAAGAACCAGTTGAAACCAACCTAAAAGCAAAGCCAGAATAAGTACCCTGTTTTTAGAAACCGAACGCCAAATAAATGCAACGCCAATGCAAGAAAGTGTTGCACTTATATAATTGCTTAGTTGGTAGAAATTAAGGTTAGAAAAATTAGAAACTCCAAAGGCTTTAGCAAATAAGCCCAATAAACCATTTAATAAAAAATTGTAACCGTTTGATGTTGCAGCTTGGCTCTGTTCAAAAAGGTGTTGGTGGGCTAGTGTATAGTGGTAAGTGCCAGCAGAATAAAATAATAAAACTACCAAACTTGCGGCAAGGGCAACTGATACTAAGGGTTCTACTATTCGGTTAATTTTCTGCATTAAAGCGCAAAATACTCATGCTGAATTAACAACCTAATATTTTCAGAAAATCTAAAACTTCACAAATAATTGAATGGGCAAATGGTCGCTATAACCGCCATAATAAGTATCGCCACCATAAGAGCGAGATGGAACAGGAACTCCTGATTTTGGTACGTACATCATCCAATCGTGCTTTACTATGGTATGGGTTGTATTTCTGGTAAGTGGCTTAGATACAATAAACTGGTCTAGCATATTGTAATCTCCACGGTAGTTATAGGTTCCAAGTCCTTCTTCTTGTAGTTTGTAACTGAGATTTAATAGGTCGTAATGCCCTTTAATTTGCCCAAGCGAAACTGCCTTAAGGCCATAAACCAAACTTGAGTCTGTTGGTTCATCATTAAAATCGCCCATTATCACAATTCGCTCATCAGGATTTTCTTGCAGGGCAGAATCAACAGAAGCTTTTAGTACAGACGCAGCCAAATAGCGTTTTGGTGCGCTTTCTTTTTCGCCACCAACGCGGCTGGGCCAATGGTTTACATAAAAGGTAAAGTCTTTATTGGCTGGTTTGTATATCGCTTCAACACATAAAATATCGCGGGTTTTAAAATTGGCATTATCAGCCATTTTAACCCCAATGGGGTAGCTTTTTTCTATTTCTACGGTTGAATAATTATATAGAATGGCCACGTCAATTCCACGGCCATCTGGCGAATTGTAATGCACTATTTTATGATTTGGAAGTTGGGCTTGGCATAGGTCTTCTAGTACGTCTCTATTTTCAATTTCGGCAACTCCTAAAACATCAGGCGCACCGCCATCAAAGGCGTTAATTACCTTGCCTAGGTTCGCAATTTTCTCGTTGTAAATTTTTGAAGTATAGGCTTTTGAACCTTCTGGCGTAAACTCTCCATCTCTAATGCCGGGTGAGTTTATGGTGTCGAATAGATTCTCAACATTATAAAAGCCAATTGAAACCATGGCTTTTTGTTGCTTGGTGAACTTGTAAACGCTACAACCGATAACAACCAGAACAAGAATTATTAGGAACCACGTCAATTTCATAAAAGCAAATTTGGGGTAATGCCCTTCAACATAAATAAAAGGTTGCCCACTTTTAGTCTAAAATCGTGGCCAAAAGGGCTTCAATATCCTTTCGCATTTCGGTGGCGCCGCAACTATAGTTATTTACAATTATGCTAAAAGTGAAATCTTGTTTTCCTTTAGATAGAAACCCTGTGTAAGAGCGAACGGCATTAATGTATCCGCTCTTGGCTTGTAGGTTGCCTTTTAGATTTTCTGTATTCCACATACCTGCAATTGAGCCAGATTTGCCAGCTACTGGCAGCGAATTTTTGTAATGCCCCCAGTTCTTGCCTTGTTTCATTTTATGAATAACCAACGCCAATTGTTTGGTAGATATGGAATTGCTTCTAGATAGGCCACTGCCATCTCGCAAATTGGCGGATGAAAGGTCTAAACCACGGTCAAGCCAATAGTTTTCTAAGAGTTTTATGCCTTCTATTCTTCCGCATTTTTGGTAGTTTACCATGGGTAGTTGTTGAAGCAATAATTCAGCAAACAGGTTAATGCTTTCTATGTTGGTTTGCTCTACAATTTTGAAAAGTGGCTCTGATTTAATGGCGTAAACCAAATCAAAATCTTCTTTTTTATCCCAACTTTCTATAATCTCATGGTTCGTGAGTTCTATGCCTTGTTCAGTAAGGGTTTCAATTAACAATTGAACAAAAACTTGGCGCGGCTGGGGCATTGAACCCTTAATCGTGAAAGTGCCAACGCCTTTTGGTATTGCACCCATAATGGTTCTATTGTATTGGCCTGGTGCGCCGAAAATATAGGCGTTGTCTGACCGTCTGTCTTCAGCCACCACTTGGTTGTTGAACTTTAGACCCTGAACAGAAGGCATTACTTCAATTACCGGACAGATTTCACCTACTGAATTCTTCTGTGAAAAAGTAACTAGAATCTGGTTGTCGCCAATGCTAAGAGGGTCTGGATGAGCACCGTAATAATTGCCCATGTCTTCCCAATTCCAATCGGGTGGGCATATTTCTGGGTTAAATTTTGCGAAGTTGAGCTCTATTTGGCCATTTATTTTATGAATATTGGCATTGAGCAGGTTTTTGCCAATTTGCTCAAAATGCGCTTTGGCCGAAGTAGCATCTTCAAGGTAACCCGATCCAAAAGTTGGGTCGCCGCCTACTTCAATTACCAAATTGCCTTCCAGGGTTTTATTAATCAATTTCCCTGTTGTTCTTATGTAGGTATTAAACTGATAATCTGGTCCCAAAATCTCTAGTGCCGTTGCGGTAGTTAAGGCTTTTAAAGATGATGCCGGACTTAAGTTTTTTTCGCCATTGTGTTCAAATGCTGTTTCGCCTTTTGAACTATTGTAAATGAATAAACCCAATGTGGCTTCGGGGTGTTTTTTAGCAAAATCTTGAAGCGCTTTTTGCTGCTTAGTAACGGCATTTTCGCTTGCCGAAAGCAAAAGCGAAATGGCCAATATGAAAATCAAGCTTCTACTCATTTTCTTGCAAGTATTTAATTAAAGTGTAGGCGCAATCTTCTAGATGGAAAGCAGCTCTTTCTATTGCATCTTTTTCGCTTACGTCAGGCCCAATTAACTGAATGGCTCCATCAAGCCCAATGCCACTAATAATGTCATTATCAGCGGCAGAGCCAACTATGCCAAAAACAGGTTTGTTGTGTTTGTTGGCTAGTTGAGCTACATGATGAACTACTTTTCCTTGCTTTGACTGGTTATCGAGTTTGCCTTCGCCGGTTAAAACAATATCACATTCGGCAATTTGCTTTTCGAGCCCAATTTGCTCAGCAATAAAGCTGGAACCACTAAGCAATTTGGCTTTGGCAAAAACCATTAAGGCATAACCCATTCCACCAGCTGCGCCTGCGCCAGGAATTAATGACGGGTCAACCCCTTTTTGGCGTTTTGTGCCATTTGCCCAAGCCACTAAGCACTTATCTAGCTCAATGCGTTGTTGTTCAGATAATCCTTTTTGCTTTCCGAAAACCAAGGCACTTCCTGATACTCCATGCAGCGTGGCATTTACATCAACCAAGGCTCTAATATTCAATTCGCTTAAAAAATCTGGTTGAATTATTTTGGGTGTTTGAATATCTAGAAATGCGACTAGCTCTTGTTGCTGAACATTCAATTCTTCGCCAATGGCTTTTGCAAAACCTAGACCTGCATCTGCAATTCCTGAGCCGCCAAGTGCAATAGTTATGTTCCTAAAACCAGCCGTTTTTAATTCATAAAGTGTCTTAGCCAAACAAGCCGAAGTTGCTTGTAAAACAGAATGATTTTGGTCAAGAAGTTGATGTCCGGCAAGGGCAGCAATATCAAAAAAGCAGTCTTCATTTTTCTTCCAAAAAACTAGTGAAACAGGTTCTTCAAAAGCATTTTGGGTTGAAATTTGGTCTTGCTCAAAACCTAGATGTTTACCTAGAATTTCGGCAGTTCCTTCGCCGCCATCGGCCATGGGAATTTGGATTACTTGTAATGATTTTTCAGCCTTTTTTATGCCTTTTTCCAAAGCAATTGAAACTTCGCCTGCACTTAAGCTTCCCTTAAATGAATCTGGACAAACCAATACCTTCATTACGAAACAACATTTTGCGGTTCGCCTAAAAAGTAGCTGCGAATGTTCTCTGTAATAATATCCATTAATCGCATTCTAGATTCTTTGCTGGCCCAAGCAATGTGTGGAGTAATGAGACAATTTTCGGCTGAAAGCAAAGGGCATTCGTCGCTTGGTGGTTCTTGAGCTAAAACATCTAAAGCAGCCCAAGCAATTTCATTATTGTTCAAGGTTTTGGCAAGAGCATGTTCATTAACTAAACCACCACGAGCTGTATTCACCAAACCAGCTGATGGTTTCATTTTGCTCAAGAATTTGGCATTCACCATTTGGTTGGTTTCAGGTGTTAAAGGGCAATGAAGCGATACAACGTCAGCTCTGCTTAGCAACTCGTCAAGTTCAACTTGGGTTATTCCTTCAGGCATTTCAACATTATTCTGTCTTCTATAAACCAAAATTTTCATGCCAAAAGCAAATGCAATTTTGGCCACTTCTTGTGCAATTTGGCCAAAGCCAATTAATCCAAGTGTTTTGCCATTCAACTCAGAAATAGAGTTCAGCGTATAACTAAAATCGTGATGCTTACTCCAGTTTTCTCTGGCCCAATTGTGGTGTGATTCAACCTTATTAATGCTTGCTAGAATTAAAGCCAATGTGTGTTGTGCCACACCAATAGAGCTGTAACCAGCTGCGTTGGTAACGGTAATTCCTTTTTTTTTTTTATAAGCCACATCAATCACATTTACACCGGTGGCCATTACCCCAATATATTCTAGTTTAGGAAGCTGATTTATTACGTTCTCATCGAGAACAACTTTATTGGTTAGCACAATCTCGGCATCATGGCATCTCTCAACTACTTGGTCTGGAGAAGTTCTCTCGTAAACCGTGCAGTTGCCAAGTCGTTCAAGGTGTTCCCAGCTCAAATCGCCAGGGTTTAGCGTGTAGCCATCAAGCACCACTATTTTCATTAAAATCAAATTTCAGCTGGCAACAAATCTAGTTTATTGGCAAGGCTGTTAACCTTTGCACTATGCACCATTTAGAATTCGTTACCCAAAAAACAGCAAGGGTGGTAACCAGCGCTCCTTTGCAAGGCATTTATGATTATTTGTTGGTGGCATTGCACGGCCAGGGGCATTTAGCACCTTACTTCATTAAACAGTTTGAGCCAATAATGAATGGAAACCTTTTGGTAGTTGTGCCCGAAGCCCAAAGCAGATATTATTTAAATGGATATAGCGGCAGGGTAGGTGCCACTTGGATGACCAAAGAACAGCGTTTGGTTGACATTAAGGACTATGTTCTTTATCTAGAATCGTTGATGAACGAAATTGAGCAGAAGGTAGAAATCAAGAAAAGCAGAACCCTATTTGGGTTTTCTCAAGGCGCGGCAACAGCCAGTAGATTATTAAATGAAAGAAACCTAGGCTTTGATAATCTCACCTTGTGGGCCGGTGTTTTTCCGCCCGATTTGCATTTTGAAGGTCAAACTTTTCCAAATGAACTGAAAACACAAGTGGTTATGGGCACCAAAGATGAATTTGTAAACGAAACTAGATTAGCAGAAAACCTTCTAATGATTAAAGGAATGGAAGTGAATCCAGAACTAATCCGTTTTGAAGGCGGACATGAAATTCCGAAAGAAGAACTTATTAAATGGTGGGCAGCACTATCTGCCTAAACCCTATCTAAACTTCCCAACGGCGAGCTTGCCATTTTTGCGAAGGTTCATTGGCTGAAACTGCTTCTCCTTGTTTTTCTTTCTTTTCTTCATTAAAAATATGAGCCGATAGAACCGCAGCCATTTCTTCCATTTCAGGTGTGGCGCTGTTGAGCATTTCTGGCTTAAAATAATTGCCAACAAAGTGCGTAGAATAGTTACCAGAAATAAAGGCTTCATGATTCATTACAAATGAGCCAAAAGGAAGTGTGGTTTCAATTCCATCTACTTCGTATTCATCTATAACGCGTTTCATGCGCTCAATGGCTTCTAAACGTGTATTGGCATGCACCACAATTTTGGCAATCATGGGGTCGTAATAAACCGGAATACTCATGCCTTCTTCAAAACCATCATCAATTCTAACACCAGGTCCGCTTGCTGGCCTATACCTTTTTAATTTTCCGGTTGAAGGAAGAAAGTTGTTTGCTGGATCTTCAGCATAAAGCCTAAGCTCAATAGAATGGCCATTTATGCTCAAATCGTTTTGCGTAAAGCCAAGCTTCTCGCCGCGAGCTACTTTAATCTGCTCTTTTACCAAATCAAGTCCAGAAATCATTTCGGTTACTGGGTGTTCAACCTGCAAACGAGTATTCATTTCAAGGAAATAGAATTTGTGGTTCTCATCTAACAAGAATTCAACCGTGCCGGCACCTTCATATTGGCAAGCTCTGCCAACATTCAATGCGGCTTCGCCCATTTCTTTTCTCAGTTCTGGGCTAAGCACTGCAGATGGTGCTTCTTCTACCACTTTTTGGTGCCTGCGTTGAATTGAGCAATCTCTTTCAAACAGGTAAACGCCATTTCCATGGCTGTCAAAAAGCACCTGAATTTCTATGTGTCGTGGAGAAGTAATGTATTTCTCTATAAAAACAGAACCGTCTCCAAAAGCTGATTCAGCTTCAGAAATGGCTCGTTTCATTTGTTCTTCAAGTTCTTCAGCTTTTTCTACAACACGCATGCCTTTTCCGCCGCCGCCGGCCGCCGCTTTAATAAGTACCGGAAATCCAATTTTAGCCGCAATTGCTTTGGCTTCTTCCGTATCCGTTATGGCACCTTTTGTTCCGCCAAGCATGGGAATATTATATCCTTCAACAGCTTCTTTAGCAGCGAGTTTGTTCCCCATTACTTCTATAGCATATGGTTGTGGGCCAATGAATTTAATGCCTGCATTAGTAGCTTTTTTGGCAAATGCTGAATTCTCTGATAAGAAACCGTACCCAGGATGAATACCATCCACTCCGTGCGCCTTAGCAATTTCTATAATCTTATCGCCAAGTAAATACGATTCTGACGATGCAGCTTTGCCCACTCTAAAAGCTTCATCAGCCATTTTAACATGGGGAGAATGCAAGTCGGCATCAGAGTAAATGGCCACTGTTTTAATGCCCATTTCTTTGGCTGACCTTATTACTCGTACGGCAATTTCGCCCCGGTTGGCAATCAGAATTTTTTGCATGAAATAATTCTTTTGGTACAATTTGGCTTCAAAATTACCATTAAGGTTCTAACCGTTAATAAAGTTTGAAAGGTGGGCAACGCCCATCAATCTAGATTCGTAATGAATGTTAAACAACGCCGCAGTATGTTAAACAACGCTTCTGACGATGAAATCAGAATTGCAGAAGGGTGCAAGAGAAGAGACGCTCGCATACAAAAGCAGGTATTTGAAAAATATTACGGATTAATGCTCACCATTTGTATGCGATACACCCAAAGTAAAGAAGATGCACGCGATGTATTGCAGGAGGGCTTTGTAAAAATCTTTGAAAAAATAGACCAGTACGATTTTAAACATTCATTTTCTGGATGGATGAAACGTATTATGGTGAACACGGCAATAGACCGATATAGAAAGGATGTAAAAATGCCAATGCAAGATGACGAGGAGATTTTACTAAACGAGTCTATTGACCCCGATGCCATTTCTCAACTTTCTGAAGAAGAAATTTTAGCCTGCATACAACGCCTGCCTACTGGTTATCGTACAGTGTTTAGCATGTATGTAATAGAAGGTTATAACCACAAAGAAATTGGCGAGAAATTAGGAATTGCAGAAGGCACTTCTAAGTCGCAATTAGCTAAAGCAAAAGCCTTATTACAAAAGAAAATTGAAGGGTTAACCGCCCTACCACATAATCATGGAAAATAATTTTAATAACATAGATCAACAGCTGCACTCAAAACTGAGCAGCTTCGAGTCGAGTTTCGCGACCGAAGAAATGCAAGCTGATTGGTTAGCAGTATCTGGCCAAATAGGTGTGGCTGGCAATACTGCTCAAACTGGAAATACAGCTGGCTCAGCTGTAAAGTCCGGAATTATCAAAACCCTATCGGTTGCCATAGTTGGCACATTAGCTATGTGGGGTATTATTGAACTATCTGCTACAAACGTTCCGGCCGTAAATGCTGAAACATATGTAGAAATAGCACCAAACGAAATAGCCGAAACAACCAGCAACAACCAAGTTGCAGAAAGCGAAGAAATTGAAACTGCACCTATGGTTTCGGCTTCTACCAATAATAAAGAAGTTTCTGATAAGCCTGCCCTACAAAACATAGCGGCAAGTATGCCAATAAGTGTTGAAGGTAAGGTAGATGCAGAGCCTAGAACTTCTGATTTAATTACACCACCAAATGTTGATCAAGCCAGTAACTCAGCAACTGAAACAGCAGGCAGCAGCTATACTGAATATGCAGACTTCATTTTTGACAACGACATTACTTTAATGAATGCCAAGCACCTAGAGTATTGCCAAGGTAGCATGGTTATTATATCAAGAATGGCTGGCCGTGGCGATTATCAAGCTCGGGTAAAAGCCCCTAAGAGCAGCCAGTTTTATTCTCTTGGTAGAATTACTTCTAATGCTGATTTAAAACTACCCCTAAAACAAGCAGGAACATACGAGCTGCAATTCAGAACCAAAACCAATACTGGTTGGAAAACGGTTGAAGAAAGAACAGTAGCCATTAAGTCTTTGGCGAAACCAGTTGCCAGATTCGAAGTTTCTAACAATGTTCCAAATCTTTACAAATTCAATAACCAAAGCAGAAATATCACCACTCAAGAGTGGAGAATAGGCTCTGAAGGATCAACTGAAAACAGTCCGCTGAAAACCTTTACTAAAGCAGGTACTTACAATGCCACCTTAATTGTTTCGAACGATTTATGTTACGATACGCTTACCAAAAACGTGCAAGTATCAGCGCCAGTTTATGTAGCCAATAAAATTGGAGCACCAAGAGGCTTTGCGCCAAGCGTAAGTGGCGATAAACTTTATAAGTTAAATCAAAATGATATTGAAGCACTTGGCGAGCTAACTAGCTTTCAAGTTGAAATAAGACATTTAGTAACCAACCAAAAAGTATTTGAAAGCTTTGAATCTGATTTTGGATGGAACGGAACCGACCTACAAGGAAATGCCTGCAATGCAGGTGAGTACTTCTACATTTTGAAATACACCGTAAAGGGTTTTGAGAGTCAAGCCCACACCGATTACGGATTAATTAATCTTTTCAGATAGGCTATACATGGAAAACTATATTTTTGAACACCCTAAATTTTTGCTCATGAAGAATTTTCTGAAGCACTCCAAAACCCTCCTAAGCGTTTTGGTACTTCTTTTAACAGCTGGCGGATTGCATGCCCAAGACCTGAAATTTGATTTTTCAGCATCTGGAGCAGCAGGAGCCGATAAGTATGAAGGCTGCGCTCCTTACATTATTACCTTTAAGGCTAGCTACAATGGATCTAAATCAGTATCTAAAGTTGAAATTATAGGCACGAACATTACTGTTGGTCCTAATGATTGGGATCAAACCAGCCCAGAGTACACCAAAACGTTCTCTTTAACTGCCAACCATTACAACCCATCATTTAGGGTGACTTTTACTGACAACACATTTCAGGATGTCGCCTTAAATAAGGTTATTAAGGTTTATTCTAAACCAAAACCTGATTTTGTAATTGATGGCAACAAAGACCAATGTTTAGAGAGCAATAAATTTTGTTTCTTAAATGAGTCTATAGAAGGCGAAGATGTGGTTACTAATACCAAGCATAACATCGTTTCATGTACTTGGGACTTTGGAGATGGCGGCGGTTCTAAAGTATGTGAGCCATGCTATAGTTACAAACAAGGTGGTCGCCAATTCGACGTTGTTCTTACCGTTGTTGACGAAAAAGGCTGTTTAGACACTGCCAAAAGAACCAAATACCCTAACGTTTACGAAGAAATTGGTTCTAAATTCCGTGTTCGGGTTAATAACTCAACAGGAGCAGGTTGTCCAATAGCAGATGTTACTTTTTTCAACCAAACCAAAATAAAAACCAGTTTACTTGATAAATGGGTTTGGGACTGGGGAACAGGCAAAAAACATATTGACACTTTCTTTAAAGATGTTCCTGGCCATTTTCCTGATATGTGGACCGATTTTGACCGTAAATTCTCAAAAGACGGTTGGATTAGTCCAAAACTAATTGTGTTCACAAAAGATGGTTGTAGAGATTCTTTCATCTTAAAAGATGCATTTCAGGTAGTAAACTATAAAATGGATTTTACTTGGACACCTGATACCCCTTGTTTTCAAGACAACAATATTTCATTCAGAATGAAACCTAGACCAAATGCAACAGCTTTCTTGTGGTGCTTTGGCGACCCGGCTTCAATGATTTTGAACTTTAACGATGAAGACTGGGATCCTGGTCACCGTTTTGTTGGTGGTCCTGGTTGGTATAATGTTACTTTAAGCGTTTTAGAAGATCCATGTCCTGTTAGAGATACTACCATTTGCTTTATAAAACTTAAAGGGCCAGGTGTAACCATTACACTTCCAAATCCACCTTTCCCAGCTCACTCTTGTGTTGACCCCGTTGAGATTCCAATAGAAGATTTTGAGCGATTAAAATATGATAAGTGTTATCGTGATTCTTACAACCCAATGGAAACCCAATATGTGGGTATAGACCCTTCTAGTACACCAGGTAATGAAGTTGATATTCTTCCGGGCAAAATTAGATGGGTAACGGTTGAAGAAGCCGACATTAAGCTTGACAGTATGTTCGTTTACTGCAATGCTGATACACTTAGAGATGGCAACGGAAATGTGGTATTTATAGTTGACACGGCTATGAATCCAGGTATTGATAATGCTAATGGAAACGCCATTATACAAGCACGAGACACTTCAGGTGTTGACGCTGTTGGTTGCCATGATTACCATGAGTACGATTCTAGGTTATTCAGAATTAAAATAGACAATAAAGGTTCTGGTTATAACCCAGGCGTGCATGGCGTTACTTTTTCAGATAAGAATTTTTCAACTGAAGATGGAAAGGCATATGCCGAAGTTGACGGCAATGGCGAAATTGTAAAAGTTTATTGGCGAGGTAGCTGGAAAGAAAGAGGCAATTTCTACAATCAATATGATACTGCCTACATGACCTTTGATAACCCTACAAGCGCAGGAGGTAATGGTGATGCCATTGTGTGGGCAATTGCAGAAGATAATCAATATGTTTATGATACCATCTTCCCTCTAGAAGATCCTATTCCAGGTGTTAATGGAGAGTGGAGATATACGGCCGATCAAAAGTGGGTGCAAAGTTTCCAGCCTGAATGGGATTATCAAGACCCTATTCCGGTGGCAAAATCATTAAAAATTAAAGACTTTGTTATACCAAAAGGCGGTGGTAGCCCCGTTGAAAAAACCTTCTTCGTGTTCCATCCTTTTATGAGAACACATACGGTTAAAATAGGTGGTTCTGATTACATATACACGCCTCCAAAAAGATACTCAATAGATTATATAGACGATAATGATCAAGTGCAGACTTATTATCCGCCTATGTATAGGGGTACTTCACCAAACAACCTGTTTGCAGTTGACCAGTGTACAGACAACTTTCAAACCATGCACGATACAGACCTTATTAACTGTACTGGGCCAAACTTGGTAACCTTTACCAGCCATGCGTCTAAATACAGATTAATGGGTAGAAGTGGCACACAATTGCCAATTCACAACATGTATTCAACAACCAATATGTCGAGAGCATTTTTAGGTGATCAAGATCGATTAATTGATTCTTGCGCTTGGAATACCAATGCCCCTTGGGGTACAGACTCTGTAACTTATTTCTGGGATTTTGGCGATGGTGATGCCTGTTCTATGGTTATGATTAACGGTTCTGTTGTGGCAATTGATGCTTCTGGTGTGCTTCCAAACCAAGACCCCGTGCTTTGCCAATATTCAACAATGGCTGCGCCAAAGCATTTGTTTGTTGATGATGATTGTTATTCAGCCAACTTAACGGTTTATGATCCAAAAACAGATTGTGAAGCTAGAAGCTCTGTAAACATTGTGAACCGTGGTCCAGATGCTGGTCCTGAAGATCCAGTTGGCCCATTAACTGTTTTCGATGTTAATTCATATAACCAAGGTGCATTGTTAAATGCTGATGGCGATTTAATAAGAAAAGGTGCACAAGTAGGTAGAACCGACGCTCCTTGTGCCGCCAACGATTTTAACAGATATGCTCAACGTATTGATGTTTCTGAAACAGAACCAGTTTGCGGTAAGTCTAATTATTGGATGGTTTTTGATGCCGAGAATGATTGTACAGTAGAAGACTGTATAACCGAAGCTGGCGGCAAATTATTTAATGTGAGAATTTTAGAAACTGGTACGCTTTATAAGGACGGTACATACGATGTAATTTTTAAATCTCCTAAAACTGGTTCAGGTGCTCCTGTTTCTGGTTCTGGTAAGGCCATAATTGGAAGATTTGGACTTGACCGTGTAATTATTGAAGACGGCGGCAGCAACTGGACAGCCAATGATACTGCCATTATGCTATTTGCTGATCCAAATGCCGTAGGTGGCGACGGAGCAATGAAAGTAATTGCCCTTTCAACCAAAAGCAATTTCTATTACAAGGGCCGAATTCAAGAAGTTGAAATTAAAGGCCGTGGCGCATTCTACAATCCAGGTCAATACGATGTGTTTTTCCCATATCCAGGTGTTAAAGATTCTGCCTATGGTGTAATAACAATTGACCCAACAGGATTTATTTCAGATATCACTATGACCCACATGGGTTCAGGCTATCCTAACATTACAGATACATTCTGGATGGAATTTGCAAACCCAGCAGCCGCTGGTGGTAACTGTAAAGCAAGAGTGGCTGCCTTAAGTGTTGAGCGCAACTCATACCGTTCTTGCCCTTGGATTCCTCAGTTGGTAATCGAAATGATCTTGCAAAACCAATGGTCGTACCGTACTCCAGGTTGGAAAGACATAGGAATGATAGTTAAAGTGGGCGATTGTTTTGATACGTTCTTCTACGAAAACTATAAGTACATCATTGATGCAAATGCCGACTTTAATTTAACTCCAAACCCAATGACCTACCGTTTTGATAACGCAGATCAGAAATGGGTGCATAGAAACGACGAAACCAACAGATGGTTTGCTAGAGATATTGCTGTTGAACCTTGGAATTTACCTGGCATTGACGATACCACTCAATTGCCAACCAGAATGCCGTTTGACGTTACTTTCTCTGTGAAAGAACCATATAGAAACGACCCTGATAAGTTTACCAACGACTCTATTATGAGGTTTTATCACTTCATACAATATATTGGCACACCTTGTGGCGAAGTAGTACTTGAAGATTTGAAAACCGTATATAATAGCAAGTTTAGAACTGCTCCAAAAGATGGTTCTCAAGGCGATACTACTTTGGGCTATAGAAAAGATACCATTTTTGGCCAATGTGCCGGAAAAGATGTTTATGGAGATACAGTTCTTGTAAACATGTACGACACCGCAACCTTTACCTTTAAGAAACCAGGTAAATACTCATACGTTTCTTTAGCTCGCTCAGAGTATAGAAGTAAAGACGGTGCAAGCGCAGCGTGCTCGGGTGGTAGCACCAGAGAACTTTGGTTTGGTCAATTCCAATGCTTTACTATTTCTGATCAAGTAGTTTGTGGAGACCAAGAGGTTGAATTTAGAGACAGTGTGTTTTATTGGGATCCACAAATAGTTTGCGATTTGGGCGGCGACTTTAATAACAGCACTTGTATAAATAGAACAGGTTTCTTCTATTCGCCAGATAGCAACTTTGTAAGACGCAATGCTTACCGCCAGAACCCAGGTACTTACACTGGTCCTCTTTTTAGAGAGGCAATAGCATGGGATTTTAACTCGCCTAGATTTAGAACCGATGATAAAGGTGATACCATTTTTGTGAATGGACAACCTGCCAGAATGCAAGAATGGCAAAGAAAAATTGACTCAACTGATATTGACCTTTGGGTTGATATGGATACAGTTGTTTCGCTATTTGGCCGACAATTATATCCTGGAATTGGTTTTGGAAAAGGAGACACTTCAATTGCAGCAACTGTTGATCTTTTAACCATTAAACAACATAGAAAAGAGCGCGAATTCAATACTGCAAG
>JAGQWA010000240.1 GCA_020437725.1 Bacteroidota bacterium
GCCCATTAGGTAGCCAATGTGTTTTACTTTGGCGCGGCCAATAAACAGCAACAATACACTAACGGCAAACAACATGGCTGCGGTAGAAAGGTCAGACGGGGCTATAAGCAAACAGATAATTACCACAGGAACCATGAGCGGCAAAAAGCCATTTTTAAAATCCTGAATAATGTTTTGCTTGCGTGCAATGGTTCTTGCCAAAAACATGATTAAAGCCAGCTTGGCCAAATCTGATGTTTGGAAAGAAATACCCGTTCCTGGCAATTCTAACCACCTACGTGCATCATTAATCTCCTTACCTACCAAATTGGTAAGAATCATTAGAATGATTGCCAATGGCAGCAATAATCTAGAGATACCGGAGTAAAGCCTAAAGTCGATTTTATGGGCAAAATAGAGTACTACCAACCCAAGCGACATTTGCGCCAAGTGGGTAAAAACGTAGTATTCGGTGCTTTTATCATTGGCCAATGCTAGCGATTTGGTGGTGCTATATACCGCCAATAGAGACATGAGCGACAGTAGAAAAACTATCACCCAGATAACGGAATCACCTTTTATTCTATCTAGCAACCAATTCATGCAAACACCTTATTATAGGTTCAATACCGCTCTTTTGTATTGGTTTCCGCGGTCTATATAATCATTAAAAAGGTCGAAACTGGCACAAGCCGGAGCCAGCAAAACAGTCTCATCTTTTTTGGCCAGTCTATAAGCGTTTTGCACGGCATCTTTCATTGATTCTGTTTCAACCAAAACATCTACCATACCGTTAAATTCTTTGCGGATTTTTTCGTTGTTTACGCCCAAGCAAACAATGCCGCGTACTTTTTCTCTTACTAGCGGATAAAGCTGCGAATAATCGTTGCCTTTGTCAATACCACCAACAATCCAGATTACCGGCGTTTCCATGCTCTCAAGCGCATACCAAGTGGCATTTACGTTGGTTGCTTTCGAATCGTTTACATAATCTACGCCGCGAACTCGTGCCACGAATTCAAGTCGGTGCTCAATGTTTTTATAAGTACCTAAGCTTTCTCTAATAGAGTCTTTTCTTACGCTTAGTGCTTTTGCGGCCATAATTGATGCCATAGTGTTAAAGCGATTGTGCGATCCTTTTAGTAGGATGTCTTCCATGTTAACCATAAGTGTTTCTGCTTTTATTTTTATTGAAATATGATCCTGAGTTGTGCTGGCGCCTTCATTTAGCTGGCGCTCTTGGCTAAAAGGCAGCATGTGTGCATTGCCTTGATGTTGATCTAAATACTGCGCCAGAATTTCATCGTCGGCACCATAAATAAAGTAGTCTTCTGATGTTTGATTCTTGGTGATATTGAACTTGGCTTTTGCATAGTCAGCAAGGCCGTTGTATCTGTCTAAGTGGTCTGGGGTTATGTTTAATAGCATGGCTACATGAAACCTTAGCTCATGCACAAAATCGAGCTGAAAACTGCTCATTTCAACCACGAAATAGTCATGGTCTTGCTTGGCTAATTCGCGCGCCATACTCACCCCAATATTGCCTACCAAAGCAGCATCTAAGCCACCACCAATCAGCAAATGATGCGTAAGATTGGTGGTAGTGGTTTTGCCGTTGGTTCCAGTAATTCCTATTAGTTTGGCATTGGTAAAGTAGCTGGCAAACTCTATTTCACTAATTACCTTTTTGCCTAGTTCAAGCGCCTTTTTTACAAGCGGAGCATGGTTTGGTATTCCAGGGCTTTTAACCAACACATCGGCACTTAGAATTTTATCTTCTGAATGTTGGCCTTGTTCAAATGGAATTTGGTTTTCTTCAAGCTCTTTTGCATATCGCTCCTTGATGGTGCCTTTGTCTGACACCCAAACACCAATGCCTTTGGCTTTTGCCAATAAAGCTGCTCCCACGCCGCTCTCGCCAGCGCCTAAAACAGCAATTGATGATATGTTTTGAGCTATACTCACTTGCTATCTAAGTTTTAAAGTGATTATTGATATGAGCGCCAGAAAAATGCCGATGATCCAAAAGCGCGCTACGATTTTGGGCTCTGGATAATTAAGCTTTTGATAGTGGTGGTGCAATGGCGACATCTTGAAAATTCGCCTGCCTTCGCCATATTTCTTTTTGGTGTATTTAAAATAACCCACCTGCAGCATTACAGAAAGGTTTTCAACCAAGAAAATGCCGCATAAAACAGGTATAAGCAGTTCTTTTCTAACAATAATGGCAAGCACGGCAATAAGTCCACCAAGGGTTAAACTGCCCGTATCGCCCATAAATACTTGAGCCGGATAAGTGTTGTACCAAAGAAACCCGATAATGGCACCAAGCATGGCACCGCTAAAAATGGTCAACTCGCCCAAGTAAGGTATGTACATTACGTTGAGATAGTCTGCAAAAAAGAAGTTACCCGAAACGTAAATAAGCACCATTAAAGAGAACACTATAATGGCTGAAGAACCACCAGCAAGGCCATCTAAACCGTCAGTAATATTAGCGCCATTAGAAACTGCAGTAATAATGATGATTACGACCGGAATGAAAATGAGCCAAATCAAACCCCAGTTTTCGCCACCAATCCAATTCGTAAAAACGGAGTAATCGAACTCGTTTGCCTTGAAAAAAGGCGTTGTGGTTTTCATTGATTTATAACTCACCAAATAGAACGGCTCCTGGTCGTTTCGCTCTATAAGTTTGGTACTTACCACGTTGGTGTAATTCTGCTCTATTTGGTCGAATTCAGCAACTGGTACTTTGTCTTGAATAACCACATCGTTGTGCAGATAAAGGGTAAGACCCACTATTAAACCAAGACCCACTTGGCCTAAAATCTTGAACTTACCACGAAGCCCTTCTTTGTTCTTTTTGAAGACTTTTATGTAATCATCAAGAAAGCCAATGGCACCTAACCATACGGTTGAAAGCAAGAGCAAAACGATGTAAACATTATCAAGCTTGGCAAAAAGCAAGGTTGGAATTACAATGCCCGCAATGATCATTAGGCCACCCATGGTTGGAGTTCCTTTTTTCTGCATTTGGCCTTCTAAACCTAAATCGCGAATAGACTCGCCAATTTGCTTTTTCTGCAAAAACCAGATAATGCGCTTGCCAAATAGAAGGGTGATGATAAGCGAAAACAACAAAGCAATGGCTGCTCTAAACGAGATATACTCGAACACACTAGCACCCGGTAGTTGAAACTTATCTTCTAAAAATTGAAACAAATAGTAAAACATGCCCTTGCTTAGTTACTTGTTAAAAATGTTTTCAATAATGCCATGTCGTCAAAAGGAAATTTCTCGCCTTTTATCTCCTGGTATTTTTCATGCCCCTTGCCTGCCACAAGCACCAAATCGCCTTTTTGGGCTAGCTGGCATGCGGTTTTTATAGCGCTTTTACGGTCAGAAATGGTTAGGCTATTCATTCGTTTATGCAACGGAATACCTGCTTCCATTTCGCTGATTATGGTATCTGGATCTTCGTTTCTCGGATTATCTGAAGTAAGAATTATACGGTTAGAGTGCTCGGCGGCTATTTTGGCCATTTCAGGTCGTTTGGCTTTGTCTCTATTTCCACCACAACCAACAACTGTAATAATTTGGCCATTGCGCGTATTCATTTGGCCAATGGTTACCAGCACATTCTGAAGCGCATCGGGGGTATGAGCATAATCAACAATGCCCACCACTTGGTTATTACCTTGAATCCAATCTAGTCTACCCTCCGCCCCTTTTGCTTGGCTAATGGCCAAATAAGCATCGGTTTTGGCAACACCTAATTCAACCAAAACACCAAATGCAGCAGTTAGGTTATAGGCATTAAAAGTGCCGCTTAGCTGCACATAAAGCTCTGTTCCATTAATGTCAAGATTCATTCCCGTAAAATCTTGCTCAAGAATTTTGCATTTGTAATCGGCAAGTTTTTTAAGGGAATACCTGCACTTTTTGGCGCTGCAGTTTTGAAGCATAACAGCGCCATTTCTATCGTCAATATTGGTCAACGCAAAAGCCTTTGCTGGTAGGGAGTCGAATAATGCTTTTTTGGCGTTTATGTAATTCGCAAACGTTTCGTGGTAGTCTAAATGATCGTGAGTAATATTGGTGAAAACTGCCCCTGCTACTATTAGCCCTGCAATTCTCTTTTGATGAATAGCGTGCGAGCTGGCTTCCATTACTACATATTGGCAACCGGCTTTTTTCATTTGAGCCAAAGTGGCTTGTAAAGAAACTGCATCAGGCGTAGTGTGGGTGGCCGGAATTATTTGGTCATCAATTTCTATTTGAACGGTGCTTATTAAACCTGTTCTATAACCCAAATAGCTAAGCGAATTTTTAAGAATGGTGGCGGTAGTGGTTTTGCCATTTGTTCCTGTAATGGCAATTACTTTCAATGAAGCTGAAGGATTGCCATAAAATGCACTTGCCATTTCGCCAAGCGCTTGAGAAGTATCTTCAACTTGAATGAAGGTTGTTTTATCCGAATAATCTGCTGGAATTTCATTGCACAAAACAGCCGCTGCCCCTTTTTCAATGGCAGCAGCAATGAATTGGTGTCCGTCAACCTGAGTTCCGGCTATTGCTGCAAACAAGAAGCCTGGTTTTACGGCCCTAGAATCGAGTGTAATGCCTTCAATTTGAATGCTAGCATTTCCATTAACCTTGGCATTTTGGGGCAATATGTTGCTCAATGCCATCATCTTAGGTTTATGTAAATGGTTTTGCCAGGTGAATATGAAGTTCTTTTTTCAGGAACCTGTCTGTAAACTGTTCCGCTGCCTTCGTACTTCACTCGCAGGCCAGCATTTTCGCAGATATAAAGTGCATCGCTAAGCGATAGGCCTTTTAAATCGGGAATGAGATGTGCTTCGTCAGGTTTAGCTCGCACTACAATTTTGCCATCGCCTGCCATTGGTTCTGACCATTGTGCTGTGCTTTGCCCCTTGTCAGTGGCCAAACCTAGCGATTGGTACATTGGCAGATAATCGCTGGTTTTTGCCTTTAAAAAGGTGGGTCTGTTGGTATAGTCAGCCCGTTTTGCGGCGTAGTCTATTTCTTCCAAATCCATATCGAGTGAATGGATTCCTTCTGCAATTTCTTTGAAAACCGGACCCGCCACTTGGGCACCATACACCAAATCTCCCTGTGGTTCTTGAACCACTACAATGCAAGAATATTTAGGATTATCAGCTGGAAAATAACCCGCGAATGAAGCTTGGTACTTCTTACCATCTTCAGTTTTTTCTAATACGGCCGTGCCAGTTTTACCAGCAATTTTCACTTTTGGTGAGCGCACAAAAAGCAAAGCTGTGCCACTGTCAACGGTGCCTTTCATAATTTCGGAAGTCCATTTTAGCGTTCTTGGCGAAACAATGTTTTCTACTAATGGCTCAGGCCGGTAGTTCTCAATAACCTTATCGCGGTTTCTTATTTCGCGAACCAGAAT
>JAGQWA010000241.1 GCA_020437725.1 Bacteroidota bacterium
ACCACATAGGGTCCATAAGAAATTCCAAACAGTAGGCATTTCCCAACCTGTGTGAATTCCAACCGCTAATGGCGGAAAGAATATGGCAAGAATATAAAGTGCAGGCGGTGCGCTGGTAACACCCGCTTTTTCTGCTCTTTTAGCTTCTTTAATAGCCATTTTAAGCAACTTGGATTTCTCACTTTTTGACAAGCTGTTTATTTCAATTCGTAGAGCTTCTTCGTCAAAATGATCGAGTGTGTTTGCAAATTCAAATACCGACTCGGCAGTTGCAGTTTTGGCAGTAGCCTGATTGCCAAATGAAAATGCAAAAACTGCGATTAAAGCAAGAAGTGTAAGTTTAAGAGACTTCATAATTTTTGTTTAGTTGTTTAATAGCTCACAATATAGGCTACATAATTGAAAAGCATGGTTATTTCAAAATTGCCATTTGAGTTTTTTAATGCTATTTACTCATCCAGATTGGCGATCTAGATTTTTCCTAGGTTGAATTTCAAATTCAACCTAAACAACGCCCAAATTGCAAATTGGGACGGGAGCCAGTTCAGTGTCAATAATCATCGTAATCCGATTCAAATTCATCGGCTTTAGCATGGTCTTGTTCAATATTGAGTTTATCTCTTTTTGTTTTAGTCATTGCAGAATACGCTGGGTTATTTAAAATAGCTCTAATAATCATAGCCCAAAACAAGGGAATTAACCAAACCAGAATGACGTTAATGCGCTTCTTATTTTCTCCGAAATAGACAGTTTCATTAATCCTGATATGAGCTGTGTAACCTAAATAAACATGCAAGACACCAGCCATTAGAATAAAAATTTTTAGCGGTGTTAGGTCTAAGTATTCTAGCGTGGTCATCTAAACTATAGGCACCCAAATCTCTTCTTCAGAGCTTGGGTCATTGTTTTTATATTTCGGGCCAAGTAATTCAAAGAAAGGTCGGTTGTCATATCCATAGCCGCTTTTTGGCATCCAATTTCCATGAATATGCATAAAGGTTTGGCGAGCCGTTGGGCCTGCACCATAATGGGTAAAAACGGCGTACTTACCTGCTCCAAGCCTAATTTCATTAAAACCTTCGGGAACTGGCTCATGTTCTGATACTGCCAGTCCTGCCCATCTGGTAAATGATGTTGTTGGATTAAATGCGTTAAAATAACCTTCGTCGTATTCGGCAATTGAATACATCATTTCAGGCGAAACAGTATTTATTAAATGCCTTTTGGGCATAAAACTTTGCCACAACTCAGCCACCCTGTTATTGGCTAAAGACATATCTAGTTTTAAACCAATAATTCTAATTTCAGGGGTGGTTCTAATGTCAGGTTCAGTTGATTTTAAGCTCTCAACGGTCATAAGTAGAATTTCCTACTCAATCATAATCAAAATTGATTGGTTTTCAACCATTAAAATATAAGTACCGGCATTAAAATCACCAATAGGAACCTGATTGGTAAACTTGCCGGCCAACATGAGTTTTCCGGCCATGTCGTAAATTTTTAGGTACCTGCCTTGCTCAAAACCTTTGTCTAAAAACAAAGTTTCGCCTCTGTTAATAGGGTTTGGGTAAGTGGCAAATGCCTTTTTCTCAATTGATGAAATTCCACTTGTAAAACCCAAATCATAGCTTGCTATAAATAGGTCGTTATCAAATTCTGGTCGCAATCCTGTTGAATCAGTTTGCAGAATCAATCCATCGCCATTAGGGTCCATTTCGCATTTGTTAGAAAATGTGCCACAGGTTACTATCCCATTGCCCAATAGTTCGGTTCCGTTGGTTCTTTCTCCGGCCAAAGCGCCATCTATTAACCAAGCGGTTTTAAAAGAACCATCAGTTTTATAATGCGCTATGCAAATGGCGCCACCACCATCTGGGGTGTTGAGTATAAACTCCTTTTCACTCCCATCAAAGTCGGCACCACCAGCCATGGTTCCCGATACAATGAGATTATCATCTTTCAAAACCAAATCCATAAACTGCACATCGGTATTGGTTTTTATAGACTCATGTGTGCCAGCATCAGTAACCCAGTTTATGGCACCATCGTTCGTATTATATTCTATTATAAAACCATCGGGTGTTTGGCTTCTATCACCTGCTATCTTTTGGTGTTTTCCGGGGTCGTTATTTCTGTCGAAATCGGTTGTCCAGGTAAAATAACCGGCTGCGTAAACTTTGCCATTTCCGGTTTTAATTCCTGTAACGGCTTCCCAACCAGCCGGATGGCCGGTGTGTACATCGCCAAATATTTTATGCCATTGGTGGTTGAAGTCTTTATCGTATTTCACAATAAAAGCATCATAACCTTCAAAAGCGGTGTCTAAAACTTCAGTACCTTTAAGCCCAAAATTGGTTGATCCGCCGGTCGAACCACCTACAAAAACATTATCGTCGGCATCAATATGTAGCGAAAGAATATTTGAAAACGATTCGGGGGTCGAAATACTGTAGGCGCCAATGGCTTTAGCGTTTGATGAAAACTCAATAAGATAAATGCCTTTCTTTAAGTCAACTTGAGAATTATCTGAAAGGGTGGTGGTAAAATCTGCATCAGTTCGGCCAATTACAACGGCGTTTCCGTTTGACTTAACCGCAATATTGGTAGGTTGGCCGTTAACTGGAGCTGCTGCTGCCCATTTGTAGCTGCCGTCAGTGTTAAGAACCTGAACAAAAATGCCGCCCGAAGCAAGTGTTAAATCTGCCTTGTTTTCTGACGGATCCATATCAATAGTACCGCTAAACATACCAGTTGAATATACCAATCCGGTACCTGTAACGGCGGCTGCCATTGCTCTGTTTTTGTCATAAGCCCATTGTATTTCACCTTGCTGGTTGTAGCAAGCCATAAAAGAGCGAATGTCAATATACTCACCACTTGAGCTTTTTACGTCGAGGTCAACGTCTTTGTAAACGTCGCCATAAAGCACAAAATACTCGCCATTTGATGCAATGCATTGGGCAGTTTCAAGAATATAGCTGCTTGTAAAAGGGTAGGCCCAATTTAATTTTTGAGCAAATGTGCTAACTGAGAAAAGCACCAAAACTAAGGCAATAGACTTTTTCATAATTGAGTAATTACGAAGTCAAAATACCCGATTTCTTACAAACTACTCAATACGCAATATGTCGTATTTAGCCTTTTCCTGGTTTGAATGAATTAAAGAATTGGTTTCTTGATTTTTCGTCGGGCATTTGATCGTTGGGTGCCACAATTACCAATTGATACTGCCATTGACCAATTAAGATTACTTGATAGAACACCGTGGCATCACTTTCATCTATACTAATTTTTGCTTTTCTGCCTTTGCTTTTCTTAATTATCCAATCTGATTCAGAATTTATTGTTCCATTCAATTTTTCAGCAAATGCATCAAGAGAAACTTTAGCCATTTCTTCGTGATTGGTCATTTCAGTTTCGTGCTTGGTTTCGCCCATAAAATAAACCACTGAGCCCACAATACAGTTGGTTTTATAAGTATTGCCGGATTCTTTGTTGGTTACTTCAGTTTCAAAAGTTCCAGGAAACTTGAGCTTAGAACCACTCATTTCGCTTTTGAACTTAAACCACTTTGTTTTTTCAGATTTGGTTTCTTGGTTTGAAAAACCAAATAATAAAAAGCTTGCTAATAATAATACACTAATTCTTGCCATAATTCCCCTTTTAGAAGGGTTTAAAGGTAGAATTATTTGGTAGAATATGTGCGAAGTCAGGGTTATCTAACTACTGAAATCTTGGTTGTACTTTCTACATTATTAGAGATATTTTGAACCATATAAATACCTTCTGGCAATGAAATTTCAATTTCATTATTGCCCTCCTGCAGTTTTTCTTCCCGAACTTTTTGGCCATTGAAATTAAAAATGGAAATGGCTCCATCGGCAGAAGCTGTAATGGTAAAATGCCCATTATTTGGGTTTGGATAAATCTGAATTTCATTACGCTCTGGTGCATTTTTAATACCTACCGTTTGAGAAATAGTATCAAGTAGAATTTTAAATTCTGCTGTGTTGTCGCACTCAGTTAGTTTGTCTTTGAAATAATAGACCAAAGTTTTTTCACCCATATATACTCCAGTAGGGTTAAACACCCATTCTGTTTTACTGTCATTATTGGTGTCGGTCATATAAACAGAATTTAACCCGGTTGGCTGGCCTGGCCATGACCATGAACCACCTTTGGGACTTTTTACAAAGTAATCTAACACCAATGGTTTTTGATTTAGGTTCATGTTTATGCTATCTCTGTATAACGAAATAAGTGGTAATGGTTTTACATTAATTATTCCTGAGTCAGTGTTCTTGCAGCCATTATTGTCGGTGTAAGTGTAATACACCGTATGTTTCGTTGTAACGCCATTCATAGTGCCAGCGACACGAGAATCAAACTTCCAATTATTACCTTCTTTATCAATAATATATTTAAGGGAGTCAGCGTCAGCCCAAACACCACCACGTCCGGTGTAATGAGCAGGAGAGCAATAGGTTCTTAAATCGAGCTTGCCAAAATCTTCGCAGAGTGGCTGAAGTGGCAGCACATCAACTCTGGGTAATGGGTTTATTCTTATCGTAAAAGTGTCAGAATTAGGGCAGTTTGGTTTGGGATTAGGTATGGTATATAGATACGCTGTGTCCTTTTTAAGATTTGATAAAGCGATAATCTTTGAGTTTACTGGTTTTCCTCCCAAAGTCCATGAACCAGTTAAATCTTTAACTAGGGAGTCTAATTGCAATGAGCCAGGATCACTTTGGCAATGCTGAATGGTATTTAACTTCAATAAATTATCGCATTGTGCAAAAGCACCGAGATTAGTAATGCAACATATTAGAAGTACAAGTAGAGATTTCATAGTAAAAGCCTTTTAAAAACTAGATGCAGAAATTGGTTAAAAGGTTAGGTGTTAGGTTAAATAAACTGAAAAACTTGCTTAAAATAGTCTTCGCCACCCTTTGGCCATACATTTACATGATTGGCATTTTCCACTATTATTTTTTGGCATTTATCTTTAGGAAGATTTTCAAATATTAGGTCGGCATTTTGGCAGGGGATGCGCTCGTCATTTTGGCCATGAACCAAAAGAACTTTTGCATTAATAGACCTTGCTGCACTAGCAGGAACCACCAAATCTGGTTTGAAATCTGCCTTGTTTGCAGCTAGATTAATAACCAAGTTCTTATACCAATTTGACAAGAACGGAACGGTTCTGTCTATGTAGCCATGGGCAATGGTTCGTAAATCAGCAAAAGTGCTTTCTATAATGCCAAATTTTAACCGATTATCAATGGCCAGCGCCTGTAAACCAATTGCACCACCAAGCGATTGACCCCAAACACCAATGTTATCGTTCAGTCCGAGATCAAGCGCTTTGTCAATCCATAAACTCACGTCATGTTTTTCAAAATGGCCAAAAGTGCAATAAC
>JAGQWA010000242.1 GCA_020437725.1 Bacteroidota bacterium
TAATTACTGATTTAAGACCACTCTACAATTCATTTAATGCCGAAACAGAAATTCCATTTGTAATTCAAATACTTACTCAGGCCATTTCGCCTAGAATTGCCATAGAAGGAATAATAGAAGCCCTAGCCGATGGCGGATTTGGAGAAGATGTTAAAGAATATGTGGAAGCCAGCTTTACTAAAAATAAAATTTCAGACAGCACTTTCATATTTAAACTTCTAAGAAAAAAACCAGCAAAACTTGCAACATTAAAAGATCCATTTTTTGATATTTCTGGCAGATGCATGCAGTTAGAAAATGAAATGTATGCTCAGTTTGATATTTGGGAGAAGAAACTTGACGAGCTAAGGCCAGCTTACGTTGATGCAAAAATGGAAGCAAATGGTAATTTGTTTATTCCCGACGCTAATGGAACTCTTAGATTTACCTACGGTTCAATTAAAGGCTACAACCCCGCTGATGGTGTTTATTCAGCTCCTGTTTCAACACTAAAAGGAATATTAGAAAAAGGCGCCAGCCCAGGAGAATATACCGTTGGCGATAAATTAAAAAATGCTATAGAAACCAAAAATAATGGCACTTATTACCTTAAAGCCATTGAATCTGTTCCCGTAAACATTCTTTATAATACCGACACCAGTGGCGGCAACTCAGGAAGCCCAATAATGGACAAAAATGGCAATCTAATAGGTTTGAATTTTGACCGTGCTTATGAAGCATGCGTAAACGACTTTGCCTGGAACGATGAGTACTCTCGATCTATTGGGGTTGACATTAGATACATACTTTGGGTTGCTGAAAACGTAGATAATGCCAAGCATTTGGTAACTGAAATGCAAAACCATTAACCAACATATTACTTTGAAAAACCTACTTGCAGCTTTTATTCTAGTTTTTTTAAGCACCAATTGCAATGCCCAACAAAAATTTAAACTAGCGGCATGGCAAAACTTTGTAAAGCTGCGAGATACCAATCATTTAGCTCCCCAATTGGCTAGCTCTATAGATTCCTTTAGTAATAAGGCGCAATTAATAATAGGCGAACGAGCCTATCTTCTCGGATTAACTTCAAATGGATTTGTAGAATACAGAGACGCCTATAAAGGGTCAGCAAATTCAACTTTTAAGGCTACGCCAAAGGTTTTTAAACCAGAGTTTAAGGCCGCAGTTGATTCAATTTTAAAGGCACAAACCAAAAACGAAAAAGTTGAACTGCTTATTGGCAAAATGATTTTTGAGCAAAACAATAGAAAATGGACACCAACCGAAACAAAATACTACGACAGAGAACTTGAATTTGAATGGAAACCCGGAAAAGCCGATGAAATGTATGGCCTGCATATTAAGGATGCATCTGGTGCCGATATGGTTTGGGAAAGAGTAAAAAGCAATAAAATTTCTCTAAAGGCTAACCAGTTTCTATATGATAGATGTTACTACTGGCAAGTAGAATACGAAACTGAGAAGTTTACCACTGATTCTATTTGCTTTTATAGAATGAACTTAATAGAAGCCAGTGTAATTCAGCTCAAAGCCAAAAAATTACAAGATAGCTTTATGAGCGATTCTTCTGCTTTTGGCGCCTTAATTTTAGCACAGTATTATGAAAGCGAAGGCATTCAACATTTAGCGCACAAATACTATAAGCAGGCTGTGGTTTTAGGGCGAAATCATGTAATATACCGCCGAATATTCAAGAATTACCTACAGCGTGCAGGCAATTTTAAAGTATTAAACGATTGAGCAAAAAAATAATAGTAGCTATTGACGGCTACTCAAGTTGCGGAAAAAGTACAATGGCCAAAGCCATTGCCAAAAGCTTGGGATATAGCTATATAGACACTGGCGCTATGTACAGAGCTGCTACTTTGCATATGCTTAATAACCAAATTCCAGCAGCCAATATTGAAGCCGTAAAGTCAGAATTGCAGCATCTTGAAATTAGGTTCAAATTCAACCCAGAAAAGCAAGTTTCAGAAACTTATTTAAATGGTAAAAATGTAGAGTCAGAAATAAGAACCATGCGTGTAGCAGAACAAGTGAGCAACTACGCCACCATAAAAGAAATAAGAGTAGCTATGGTTTCTCAGCAGCAACAAATGGGTAAAAAAAAGGCAGTAGTTTTAGATGGAAGAGATATTGGAACAGTGGTTTTCCCTGAAGCTGAACTCAAAATTTTTATGACTGCCAGCAATGCCATTAGGGCTCAAAGACGTTTTGCTGAACTAAAGGCAAAGGGCGAAGAAATTACCCTGCAAGAAGTTGAAAACAACTTGGCTGAACGAGACAGAATAGACTCAACCAGAGAAGAAAGTCCGTTAAAACAAGCTAAAGATGCCAAAGTGCTCGACAATAGCCACCTAAACCAAACTGAACAACTAGAAATTGCCTTAAATTGGGCCAACGAAGCCATAAATAGACAGTGAAGGCAAATATTATAAGGTGGATAATTCTTGGTGCCAGCATTTCAGTTATTGGCATTGTAGTTACTCAAGTTTATTGGGTAAGAAAAGCTTTTACTTTAGAACAGCGTGAATTTGAGCAAAGTGTAAAAGTGGCACTTTTTAGAGTAGCTGAAGAGATTGTAAAATACAACCAAGGCACCTTCCCAACCGAGAATCCGGTTAAAATGGAAAATGGCAACGTTTTCTTTGTAAGAGTTGATGACCATATTGATGCCAATATTCTGAAGCACTACTTGGTTAAAAACCTAGCAGAAGCGCAAATAAACACCGATTTTGAATACGGTATCTACGATTGTAGCAGTGAGGAAATGGTTTATGGCGATTATATAAGCCAAGACAACAGCAAAAGTGCCGAACCCACCGAACTGCCTGTTTATAAAGAGTTTATCTATTATTTTACGGTTAGGTTTCCGCACAAGGCAGCCTTTATAGGCAACCAAATGGGCATTTGGATTTTCTCCTCTATCATTCTGCTCATTGTAGTTATTTTCTTTTCGCTTGCCATATTCATCATTCTCAAGCAAAAGCGGTTAAGCGAAGTGCAAAAAGACTTCATTAACAACATGACCCACGAGTTTAAAACGCCCATTTCAACCATAAGCATTTCGGCTGATGTGTTTCTAGACTCAAAAAACGACAGTAAACCTGAACGACTTAGAAAATACGCCAACATTATTAAAAGCGAAGTAAACCATTTAAACAACCAAGTTTTGCGCGTGTTGCAAATGGCTAAAATAGATAAGGGCGATAACAAGCTTGCTTTTATTGACCTTAACCTAAACGAGCTTATTAAAGAAGCAATTGAAGGTTACCAGGCCAAGGTAGAAAAGCGTTTTGGCAAGATTACCTTTAAAGAAAACACCCAAGCCAACATAAGGGCCGACGAAGTACACATACTAAATGTGATTAACAATTTGGTAGATAATGCTGTACACTATTGTGAACAAAAACCCGAAATAACCATCACCATTTCTAAAACTGAGAAAGGATATAGGCTTGATATAAAAGACAACGGAATTGGCATTTCGAAAGAATACCATCGCAGAATTTTTGGCAAATTTTTCCGTGTTCCAACTGGTAACGTGCACAACGTAAAGGGTTTTGGGCTGGGCTTAAACTATGTGGCAAATATTGTAAAAGGCCATGGTTGGAAAATTACACTTGAAAGCGAGCCCGGAATTGGCTCAACTTTTTCTATACACATTAACAATTAAAAAACTACACCATGGAAGAGCAACCGAAAATATTGTATGTAGAAGATGATCAAAATTTGGCATTTGTTACAAAAGACCATCTTGAAGAAGCAGGATACCACATTACGCATTGCGAAAATGGACTAGAAGCTTTCGAAACTTTTAAAACCAACAAATTCGACTTGTGTGTGGTAGATGTTATGCTTCCTATTCTTGACGGATTTACCCTTGCCAAGAAAATTAGAAAAATGAACGAAGCAGTTCCCATTCTATTTCTCACCGCAAAATCATTAGAAGAAGATAAAATTCAAGGCCTGCAAATAGGCGGTGACGATTACATTACCAAGCCTTTTAGCATGGAAGAACTAAAGCTAAAAATTGAAGTTTTTCTCAAAAGATCGTCTATTGCCCCTAAACCCGAAGAGCCTTTTGAATTTAACATTGGCGAATACTATTTCAACCATAAAAACCTAAAACTGGCACATGAAGTGGGCGAAAAAATCTTAACCCAAAGAGAAGCCGATGTACTTCTTGAATTGGTAAAAGAAAAAGGCAATGTGGTAAAGAAAAGCGATATTTTAACCAGACTATGGGGCGATGACGACTACTTTGTTGGTAGAAGCCTAGACGTATTTATTTCTAGACTAAGAAAATACATGAAAGAAGACCCCAATATTAGAATTGACAACTTACACGGTGTAGGATTCAAACTAATGGATACCGAAACCGTTAGCTCATAGAAGCATTAAAATTGTTGCGCAGAGCCCATTTTCAGCAATGAATTTGGGCTTTTTTATTGGCTCTTAGATTTTTCTAACCGTTCGGTTAACTCATGAATGATATCATCGAGTGCCTTGGTTTCTTTTTTAATCATTGCCACACTCTTTTCAAGGTCGGTTTGTTCCAAATAACCTTTCTGTAACTGATCGGAAAATGCCAATAAGTTACTCACCGGTCGCCTTAGCACGTGAGATAACTCGCTTGTATAATCTCTCAAATTTTGAAGAAGTTGTTCTTTTTCAATGGCCAAGTTTCGATAGTTTCGTTCACCTTCAACAAGCTTTAATTCGTGCAGTTTTCTAACTGTAATATCTCTGCTTATTACAGTTGCGGCAATAATATCATCATTTTCATAAACAGGATAAATTGAAAGTTCAAAGTAAAGTTCACCACTTTGGTCTTGGTAATATTCTTCTTCTGTAAACCTTTGGCCAGAAAGTGCTCTGTCGTACCTGCGTTTCCAATTCTCAGCTAAGGCAGGCGGAATAAGCCTAATTATGTTATCACCAGGCTCTACATCTATATTTAGAGAAGCCTTAAATATTTCGTTTCCAGCCTTATTTATACTAAGCAAATTGTATTCTCTATCCACTGAAAGAATAATGTCTTTAGAGTTTTCAAGAACTGAAAAAAGATGCGATTCTGTTTTATTATAAGCGTTTTCCAGCTCTTTTTGTCTAGTAATGTCAATTTGAGTTGACTTTAAAGCAATTAGCTTATCATCTAAAAAAGTAGGCTCGCAGTAGTTTAAAAACCATTTATAACCACCTTCAAGCTTTTATCTTGTTTCAAAATTGGTTACCAAAAGTTGGTTCGACATTAAAACTGAAACCAGTCTGTTTAAGTTGTAACCGTCCTTATAAAGTGCACCAAGGGTAATTGACTTTAAATCAATTGGATTTATATAACCATGAAGAGCCGCAAAAGTTTGATTGCAATGTTCTAGCTTCAAATTTGTAATAAGAAACTCCC
>JAGQWA010000243.1 GCA_020437725.1 Bacteroidota bacterium
CCAACCGTTTGTCAATAGCATAATGGTCGCTTATAGCATATCCGTGGTAGCTATGTTGGTCTCTATTATTTTCAAAAACAGGATTTAGCCATAAAGTATTCACACCTAAATCTTTTATGTAGTCTAGGTGTGAAATTATTCCACGCAAATCACCACCGTGTCTTTCGTAATCACCTTTTCTGTCAAGAAGTTGTTCGTGATATTCTTTAACAACATCGTTGGTTTCGTCGCCATTTGCAAACCTGTCTGGCATTATTAAATACATTAAGTCGGTTTGCTCTAACCCTCGCCTAACATCTTGCTTTTTGGGTTTTATTGAATACTTGAAGAAAATCCTTTTGCCTTTTGTTGGCTTTAATTCGAATAGAAATTCACCGTTGGCAGTTTTGTCAACTTTAAGATCAACAAACAGATAATTGGGGTTCGAAACCTCGTTAACCCTAATAATTTCTAACCCTTCACCATTTTTTATTCTAAGCGATGAACCCTTAATATTTTTATTGTGTAGCAGAATTTGAAAAGTATCGTGCTTTAGGCCACTATACCAATTTGGTGGTTGAATATGTTGCAATGCTTGGGCTTCTACTCCAAATACATTTAACAATAACATAACCCAAATGGCCAGTGCTGCTCGTGCTTTAAAATTTTTAGAACTCATTTCTTGTTGTTTATTAACAATTACTTTATGAAAAGTTTTTTTCTATTTTTGACTTAGTGTACAAAATACAATTAGTAACAAAAGTGTTGAAAATGAGAAAAATTTACTTAGTAGCGGCAGCGTTTCTTTTAACAGGAACGTTAGCCAACGCACAAAACAATGTTACCTTTAAGGTTGACATGAACGCAGAAACCGTTTCTGCAAACGGAGTTCACGTAGCTGGCGACTTTCAAAATGAAGCTGGTGCACCAAACGATTGGGATCCTGCGGCAACACCATTATCAGATGGAGATGCTGATGGCATTTACGAAGTAACTGTAGTAATTCCTAGCGGATATTATCAGTTCAAATTTATTAACGACAACGGTTGGGGCGGTGTAGAATCGGTTCCAGCAGTATGTCAGGTTGAAGAAGGCCAAGGAAATGACAACCGTTGGGTTTTGGTTAACGGCGACATGGAAGTGGCAACTACATTTAACGGCAGCGCACCGAGCGGAATGAATTTCGTGAAATTCAAGTTAGACATGGAAAATGAAGGTGCTGGTAAAGTTCCTTCAATGTCAGGAAGTTTTGTTGGTTCTGGTGGCTGGGACGAAGCCGGTGTAGCCATGCACAACTACGATGGCACCAAATGGACCAACTATGTTTATCTAGCCGATGGTGACTATGAGTACAAATACAGAGACACCAACAATTGGAGTGGCAAAAACGAATCAGTTGACGGCGATTGCATTGTAGGCGGCGGTAACAGCAACAGAACCTTAAAAGTTGAAGGTGATATGATTCTTGATTTGGTTTGCTTCAATTCTTGCGATCCTTGTTCTGCTCCACCAGAAAAAAATCCTATAAAAGTTACTTTACAAGTTGATCTTTCTAACACCAAGGTTTGCGAATCGTTTGATAAGATAACCGTAGCAGGTGGTTTTAACGGCTGGCCTGGAGATGGAACTGGTGCAGAGTTGAAAGATGACGACAATGACGACATCTACACAATTACTTTGGACTGGGAAACAAACAACAAATACGAGTACAAATTCCAATTAATAACTGGCACCACAGCAAAATGGGAAGGAATTGGAAACCGCGTTTTCAATACAAATACAAAATCTACTGACACTACAATTGCTGTTGTTTGTTTTGATAGCGAAGAAGCTTGTGGCCCTACTCCACCTGCAGCTGACAGCATTACTTTTAGAGTTGACATGAGCAAAGAATCATCGCCTGCCGATACCATTTGGGTAATAGGTTCATTTACCGACCCACAATGGCAAGCTGGTGCAATAGCTCTAGACTATAGCGGCGTTGGTGGCATTTTTGAAACCACTGTAGAAATCTGTGCCGAATCATTTAAATTTAAATACACCAACGGAGACCCTAACAATCAAGCATTTGAAGAGTTTGTTGGTGCAGACAGTGCTCAGGCACATTGCGCAGAGCCAAATGGCCTTGGTGGTTATAACAGAGAATATACTAGAACAGGTGGCGAAGAAGTAATTCCTACATACTACTTCAGTTCTTGCGATATTAATACTGCCAGTGTAGAACCAAAAGAAGAAATTGGTTTCAGCATTTTCCCTAACCCAACCAATGGCAACATTCAAATTACTTTAAATAACGATGAGCGTGTTGGCATTACCTTAACTGACCTTTCAGGAAAATTGGTTAAAGATTTTGGCATGCAAAATGGCATTCAATTCAATCTAAACGCAAACGAAATTGAAAGTGGACTTTATTTGATTAATATTCAATCAGCAACTGGAACTGGTGTTGCTAAATTGATTGTTGAGTAGATAAGTTTCGCTGGTACAACAAAAAAGCCGCTCTTTTTGGAGCGGCTTTTTTTATGCTTATAAAATTGGTTCAAATATTAACTCAATGCTTCTCTTGAAAATTGCTCTAGGTTAGGATCAACATTAATTGATTTTTCTTCGCCTAGGTATTTCATAACATCTACATATGGCATGTTAAAAGCGTCAGAAACTGCTTTGTAAACAATATCTCCTTTCACTACGTTTAGTCCAGGAACCAATTCAGGGTTTTCTTGGCATGCTTTCTTCCACCCTTTTTCAGCTAATTGAAGCCCATAAGGAAGTGTTGCGTTGTTAAGTGCAATGGTAGAAGTATAAGGAACCGCACCAGGCATGTTGGCTACACAGTAATGCAGCACACCATCAACCACATATGTAGGCTCCGCGTGTGTAGTAGGACGGCAAGTTTCAATACAGCCACCTTGGTCAACGGCCACATCAACTATTACAGTACCATTTCTCATGTCTTTCAACATATCTCTGGTAATAAGGTGTGGAGCTTTTGCACCAGGAATAAGAACGGCACCTACAATTAAATCAACTTGCGGAATCATGGCTCTTATGTTGTATTCGTTACTCATCATGGTAGTAACGTTTTGCGGCATAATATCATCCAGATAACGAAGTCTTTCTAGCGAAATATCAAATATTGTAACATCGGCACCAAGACCTGCAGCCATATGTGCAGCTTGAGTACCAACTACACCACCACCAAGAATCATCACTTTTGCAGGAAGTACACCTGGAACACCACCCATTAAAATGCCGCGGCCACCCATAGGTTTTTCTAAAAATTTAGCACCTTGCTGCGAAGCCATTCTACCTGCCACTTCGCTCATTGGAACCAATAGCGGTAACGATCTGTCGGCTTTTTCAACAGTTTCGTAAGCCAAGCAAACACTGCCGCTTGCAACCATTGCTTTTGTTAACTCTTCGCCGGCAGCAAAGTGAAAATAAGTAAACAACAACTGATCCTTCTTAATAAGCTTATACTCAGGCTCAATTGGTTCTTTTACTTTCACAATCATTTCTGCTATTGCGTAGGTTTCTTCAATTGTGCTAAGAATTGTAGCACCTGCATTAACATACATTTCGTCGCTAAAACCACTGCCATTACCAGCTGTTGCTTGCACGTAAACAGTATGTCCGCGTTTTACATATTCTTGAACAGATGCAGGAGTTAAACCTACTCGGTTCTCGTTGTTTTTTATTTCCTTAGGAACACCAATGATCATTCTAAAGTGTTTTAAAATTTTAGAAAGCGCGAAGGTAGAATCTAATACTTGTAATAAGTATCATTTGTAAAAGAGTTACTTGCTGTTGGCCTTTTGGGGTGCTAGTTTTTGGTACTTAAGTAAGCCGCGTTCTCTAGCTTCTTTGTAAATTTTAGTAAGATCAACCCCTTCTACATTTACAAATCTTATGGTTGGATTATGAAATCCAAAAGGGCCAAAAGGGCCTTTAATTTCTTGGTATGGAAGCTCCCAAAGTGCTTTATAAACTTCTGCAAACTTGTATAGCTCGTAGTTTTGGTTTTTAAGGTCGGCTCCGAGTCTATATCTATCATAAATAAAATTACTAAGCACAAACAATGAGTAGGGTTTGGTAATGGTATCAGGGTCTAACCTTCCAATACTCCAAATTCCGCTGCCATCATCGTTGGTGTACATTTCAAAAAGCACTTTGCCTTTATGTGCTTCATATTTATCCTCTGCAATATGGCGGGTGTCTGTATCAAAACCATTTAGGTGCTTAAGACTAAAATTCAATTCGAAAACTGCCAAAGCAACAATGGGAATAGCAGCCCATGCTTTGTTTAGTTTGAGCAATTGCAGGGTAAATTCAAACAACTTATAAGCAAAATAGAGCAACCCTGGCACAACAGGCAAAGCATAGCGTATATAGCCCGGATGTGGTTTAAGCGGCGATAATTCGACAATAAAGTAAAAGGTTACCGTAAAAAGTAGCAAAAGCTTTTCTGCTTTATGTAGCGCTTTCCACTTAATGGCACTTATTAAAATACCTGCCAAACCTAATAATGAAGGAACCAGCCCTAAACCTACAATTAAACTCTTTTTAAAATGGAATGAAAACCACATGGCGGTTGGCCACATTTTAACGGTGTGCCCATCAATTGCGTGATTTCTTTCAAAATTGAAACCCGACCAAAACCTGCCAAAATCATCGTAAATAGGAAAGTTGATTAAGGAGAATATCAATGCGCCTATTGCCAGCATTGCAGGGCCTAATACCAAGTATCTTACTCTGATTTTTGAAGACACAATTAGTGTGGCTAAACCATATACCAATGCATAGGCAAGTGATTTATAATGTGCGCTCATGCAAATACCAATAGCCAAAGCAAACAAAACGAAGCCCTTAGCATTTGGTTTTTCAATGAATTTGTAATGTGCCACAAGAGTTATCATTAATCCAAACAGTAGATAAATGTCTTCTTTTAAATAATGAGCGTGCAGCACCACCATAGGAGAAAATGCCACAGCCAAGGCAATGAGAACCGCTAACCAATTGCCCAAAACAAAATTTATTAAAAGAAAAAAGAACGCCATAGCTAATGCTCCATAAATAGCACTTACGGCCCTGCCCTTTTCTGCTACTTCTTGCGGAACTTTTATCCCCTCAATTTCTGGGTTTAGCAATCTAGTTGATTGCAGCATAAGAATGGGGTGCATAAAGTCTTGAGAATTGTTTTGCAAAAACCCCACTTTCTTAAATTCATCGTGGTGAATTGACATTGAGAAATCGTTCTTAAAAACGTTAATCTGCCAACTACTTAATAGAACCACCATTAATAAAAAGGCCGTAAAAATTCGATTCTTATTAAGCTTAAAAATTAGCTCTTGTACTCTCATGAACTTATACCAACTTGCAAGTCTAATTCTTTTCA
>JAGQWA010000244.1 GCA_020437725.1 Bacteroidota bacterium
GTAAACTGTTCTCTTCTTGCCATTTTTGAATGATTTTTTTAATTCAAAAACGGTCAACTTATTTCAGGCGCATACATCACCACCCTATCTCAATGCGCCGTCGTCGTGATTTAGAAATAGAAGGCGAGTTGCGCCGAGAAACAAGTGGTAAAACATCAAATGTTTACAATAGTTCCACACCATTTTATAATAGAAGGCGAGTTGCGCCGAGAAACAAGTGGTAAATCGAAAAGTTGGGGACTCCTTCCTTCGTCGGCGTGACGACTTGAACAAGGACGTGTCAGCCAATACTGTGAACTATGAACCGTGAACTGTGAACCAACTAAAAAACTAAAACACCAACTCACTAAAACACTAAAAATCTAATTCACTAAAACACTACCCCTACCTTTGCACCATGCAATTAGCGCTTAAGAAACCCATCGTATTTTTTGATTTAGAAACCACTGGATTGAACATTGGTCAAGACCGTATTGTGGAGATCAGTTTACACAAGGTTGAACCCAATGGAAATGAGTCTACCAAAACCATGAGACTAAATCCTGAAATGCCCATTTCTGCTGAATCTACTGCCATTCACGGCATTTCAAATGAAGATGTGGCCAACTCACCAACTTTAAAACAAGTGGCATCTGACATTGTGCAGTTCATAGGTGGAAGTGATTTAGGCGGCTTCAATTTGTTGAAGTTCGACGTGCCCATGTTGGTAGAAGAGTTTTTGCGAGTTGAGCAAGATTTCGATCTCAAAAACCGTAGAATAATTGACGTGCAGCGCATTTTTCACATTATGGAGCAACGTAATTTGGTAGCAGCATATAAGTTTTATTGCGACAAATCACTTGATGACGCGCATAGTGCAGAAGCTGATACAATTGCTACTTACGAAGTATATAAAGCACAAATTGAGCGATATGAAGAGTTAGAAAACGACACCGAATTCGTTCATGAATTTACTGGTTCGCCTAGCGATGTGTTGGTTGATATTGCAGGCAGATTTGTTAAAAACGAGCAAGGCATTCCGGTGTTCAACTTTGGCAAACACAAAGGCCGCCCGGTTGAAGAAGTATTAGAGCGCGACCCAGGCTATTACGGTTGGATGATGCAAGGTGACTTTCCTTTATACACCAAGAAAAAGCTCACCGAG
This sequence comes from Bacteroidota bacterium, assembly GCA_020437725.1. GTDB lineage: Bacteria > Bacteroidota > Bacteroidia > CAILMK01 > JACPUW01 > JAGQWA01. The sequence continues at coordinate 1,145 of JAGQWA010000244.1, forward strand.
ATTAGGTTAAACATGAAAATGAAAGCCTAGACATGCCAAGCGTTGCTTTTCATACATTGGGTTGCAAGCTCAATTTTTCAGAGACTTCTACCATTTCGCGTAAGTTTAAAGAGAGCGGTTATGAGATTGCTCCTTTCGATCAATCAGCTGATATTTATGTAATTAATACATGCAGTGTTACCGATCATGCTGATAGAAAAACCAAGAAAGTTGTTCGCGATGCCAAGAAGTTGAATCCCGATTCTAAAGTGGCCATTATCGGTTGTTATGCTCAATTAAAACCCGATGAAATTGTGCAGATTCCGGGTGTTGACATGGTTTTGGGCGCAGCCGAAAAGTTCAATTTAGTAGAACATCTCAGCGCGTTGGATGTAGACCAACCTTGCATTGTGAACTCTCACATTAAAGATGTAAAAGACTTCAACGCATCTTATTCATTTGGAGAGCGAACCAGAACCTTTTTAAAGGTGCAAGATGGCTGTAACTACTTCTGTGCGTTTTGTACTATACCCTTAGCTCGTGGACGTAGCAGAAGCGATACGATTGAAAACATCGTGAAACAAGCGAATGAAATCGCTGCACAAGGAATAAAAGAAATTGTGCTTACTGGTGTGAATATTGGCGATTTTGGCCAACCGAATGATGAAACCTTTATTGACTTAGTTAAGGAATTAGATAAAGTTGAAGGCATTGAGCGCTTCAGAATTTCGAGCATTGAACCCAATCTGCTGAAAGACGAAATCATTGAGTTTGTGGCTCAATCTGAAAAATTTGTGCCGCATTTTCATATTCCACTTCAATCAGGTAGCGATACTATTCTAAAAGCCATGCGCCGACGTTATGAGCGCAAACTCTATAGAAACAGAATTGGCAAAATCAAGGAATTAATGCCTGATTGCTGCATTGGAGTGGATGTAATTGTTGGCTTTCCGGGCGAAACTGATGAGCTTTTCTTAGAGACTTATCATTTTCTAAACGAACTACCCATCTCCTATTTGCACGTATTTAGCTATTCTGAAAGGCCAAATACCACGGCTATACGAATAGATGATGTGGTGCCCAAGGGCAAACGAACAGAAAGACGCAAGCAATTGCAAATACTATCTGAAAAGAAAAAACGCGCCTACTACGAGCAATTTGTGGGCGAAACGCGACAAGTTTTATTCGAAGGCAAAGAGCGGGACGGTTTCATTCATGGCCATACCGATAACTATTTGGAAGTAAAAGTGGAGTCTAATAAAGTTGATGAAAATGAGCTTTGCGATTTCCATCTTAGCAGCTTGGAAAACGACTTGGTAATGAGCGGTGAAATTGCGGTTCTTACTCATTCAAAATAACTTGGGCTTCGTCGCATCCAAATCATTGAAACAAAACGTATTCTCATTTCCACATAACTGTTACTAGTTGGGGTCGGTTGGGTGCAAAAAATGAATACTTTTGCGCCTTTATAAGCAGGTGATATTTTGAGCAACAAACCCATTCAGTCGGCACTTATTTCGGTTTTTAATAAAGATGGTTTAGAACCCATTTTGCAATTACTTCATAAACAGGGAGTAACCATTTACTCAACAGGAGGAACTCAGTCGTTCATAGAGCAGCATAACATTCCCGTTAACGCGGTTGAAGACTTAACCAGTTATCCTTCCATTCTCGGTGGAAGAGTAAAAACACTTCATCCAAAAGTGTTTGGCGCCATACTGGCCCGTAGAGAAAACGAACAAGATCAAAAAGAGCTGGCAGAATTCGAAATTCCGTTGTTCGACTTGGTAATTGTTGACCTATACCCTTTTGAAGATACGTTGAAATCTGGTGCTGACCACCAGAGCATTATTGAGAAGATAGACATTGGTGGTATTTCGCTTATTAGAGCTGCCGCCAAGAACTATACAGATGTGGTTTGTATTCCATCTAAAAATGAATACGCTGAGCTTGAAACCATTTTAAGCCAAGGCCATACAACAACCAATGCACAACGTAGAAGTTTCAGCGCAAAAGCCTTTGCGGTTTCTTCTAATTACGACCATTTAATTGGTACTTACCTGGCCGGTGGAAATATCCACGCTTTAAGATATGGTGAAAACCCGCACCAAGAAGCATCTTTCCAAGGCAATAAAGACGATGTTTTTGAACAAATTCACGGCAAAGAATTATCGTACAACAACCTTTTAGATGTTGACGCTACACTTAATTATTTGCATGATTTTGACCAAACCACAGTGGCCATTATTAAGCACAATAATGCTTGTGGCTTGGCTTGTGGAGACAACTTAACTGAAACATGGAAACGTGCCTTAGCTGGCGACCCGGTTTCAGCCTTTGGCGGCATTATTGGCATTAACAAAACTGTTGACCTTGCCACCGCACAAGAAATTGACAAAATATTCTTTGAAGTGATTCTGGCACCCGACTATAATGCTGATGCATTAGAAGTGTTGAAAACCAAGAAGAACCGAGTAATACTAAAAATAAAAAACTTCGTTCCTTTACACACAGAGAAACGCAGTTTACTAAACGGGGTATTGGTACAAGAAAAAGACTTAAAAGTTGAAACAGCCGCTGACTTAAAAACAGCTACTACTCTTGAACCTACTTCTGCCCAAATAAGTGATCTACTTTTCGCAAATAAAATTGTGAAGAATTCAAAGTCAAACACCATAGTTTTAGCCAAAAACGGGCAACTGTTAGGTTTAGGCTGCGGAATGACTTCGAGAGTTGATGCCCTGAAACACGCCATTACCAAAGCCAAAGAATTTGAGCTTGATTTAAACGGCGCTGTTATGAGTTCTGATGCCTTTTTCCCTTTCCCAGATTGCGTAGAAATTGCTCATGGAGAAGGAATTAAAGCAGTAATTCAACCAGGCGGGTCTATTAAAGACCAAGACTCTATAGACTATTGTAATTTAAGTAACATGGCCATGGTGTTTACAGGCACCCGCCACTTTAAACATTGATATTTTAGCATAAAATGGCATTATTCAATTTTTTTACTCAAGAACTAGCCATAGATTTAGGTACGGCAAATACCTTAATTGTATATAAAGACGAAGTTGTGGTTGACGAACCGTCAATTGTAGCACGCAACCGCACTAGCAACGAGATTATGGCCATTGGCCACCAAGCCATGCAAATGCATGGTAAAACCCACGAAGACATTAAAACCATTAGACCATTAAAAGACGGTGTTATTGCCGACTTTGAAGCAGCAGAACAAATGCTGCGTGGTATGATTGGTATGATAGATAGAAAGAAGAAATTCTTTACTCCTTATTTGCGAACGGTTATCTGTATTCCATCAGGTATTACCGAAGTTGAAAAACGTGCGGTTAAAGATTCGGCTGAAAAAGCGGGCGCCAAAGAAGTGTACTTAATTCCTGAACCAATGGCAGCAGCCATAGGTATCGGTATTGACGTTGAAGAGCCAATTGGTAACATGATTATTGATATAGGCGGTGGAACAACCGAAATTGCGGTAATTGCTTTGGCGGGCATTGTTTGCGACCAATCTATAAGAATTGCAGGTGATGAATTTACCAGCGACATTATGGAATACATGCGTCGAGAGCATAACATCTTAATTGGTGAGCGTTCGGCAGAAAACATCAAAATTCAGGTAGGTTCTGCCAGTGCAGAATTAGAAAATCCACCAGAAGACTATCCGGTTAATGGTAGAGACTTGATGACGGGTATTCCAAAGCAGATTACGGTTTCTTACCAGGAAATTGCTGGTGCTCTAGATAAATCAATTGCCAAGATTGAAGAATCAATCCTAAAAGCACTGGAGATTACCCCACCAGAACTTGCTGCTGACATTTACCAGAAAGGCTTGTTCTTAACTGGCGGTGGTGCATTAATTCGTGGCCTTGACAAGCGTATCTCTAAGAAAACCAAACTACCTGTTTACGTTGCTGAAGACCCATTGAAAGCCGTAGCTCGTGGCACAGCTTTGGCACTTAAGAACTATCAAAGATTGAAAGTATTAATGCAGTGATAGCCAATGCGCAGTTTATTTCTACTGGCAATAAAATATCATGCATTCCTAGTTTTTCTAGTACTTGAAATCGTTTCGCTGGTTCTAATCTTCAACTACAACTCGTTTCAGCGTGCCAGTTTTTTGCATGCTACCGAACAAATAGTTGGGTCGGTTCACGAAACTTCAGGAGAAGTAACCAAGTTCTTTACGCTCGGCTCTGTTAATAAGCAATTGAATGCCGAAAACGC
>JAGQWA010000245.1 GCA_020437725.1 Bacteroidota bacterium
TTCAAGATTTGAAGTTTAAAGAGATTGCTGGTCTCAAGTCTTTTCAAGTCCAAAGTCTTGGTATTGAAAATTCGAAAGCTAAAAATTAAAAAGTCAACCACATCCCAATCGCGACGCTCCGCGTGGTAATAAACTATTGCTTGGCCCTCTGCGCCGGTTTGAGTCGGTTGTTGAAAGCCCATGCCAAAAGCAAGTGCCAACACATACAGTTATGCAGTCCAAAGCTACCAGTAAATAGCCATTAGGGATTTGAAGTGAAAGGTGGAAGGCGCTTCGAAATTGAAACTAGTGGTAAGAATATAAATGCCTAAGTTCTCAATTTAAAGACTTTGGACAAGAAACTAGAAACTCTAGACTAGAAACTCAATAAACATTCATATCTTAGGAATTGGCCACCAGCCATTAGCCATTAGGTTTTTGATGGAGAAAAGAAACTAGAAACTAATTAAACATTAAACATTCAAAATTCAACATTTAAAACTACTCAACACTAAACACTCAGCACTCAGCACTCACGACTTTACAAAGGCGAAGCTTAGTTCAGAATGAAGCACCCTAATGGCTGGTGGCAGGTCGCTAATGCCTATGCACAAAATCAATAGCCGAAACATTTAAAACTACTCAACACTCAACACTCAGCACTCAACACTTAGCGTAAGCGTAAAAAACCTTTCTTTGAACCATGGCCATTCTTTATGCAGTTCTTATTTTATTAATACCGGCAGTGTTAAAATGGGCTGAGCCCAAGTACAAGTTCTTTCAGGTAATTAGCCCCGTAATTGCTTGTTATGGAATTGGGATGTTGTTTGGCAACGTAAAAGCTCTTGGTCTTGATTTAACCTACGCCCAGGAAATAGGTGACGCTGCCATTCCGTTGGCAATGGCACTTTTGCTGTTCTCGTCAAATTTTGCGGCGTGGTTAAAAACAGGGGGTAAAGCTTTGCTGTCTTTTCTGTGCTGCATGGTGGCGGTTAGTGTGGTGGTGGCAATCGCTTCAAAGTACTTTAGCGAAGGCGTTGAAGAGCCAGAAAAAATTGGTGCCATGATGATTGGTGTTTACACTGGTGGAACCGCTAATTTAAATGCCATTGGTAAATCGCTCGAAATGCCCGAAACCATTTTTGCATTGTTAAATGGCTACGATACGGTTTTAAGCAGCTTGTATTTGCTGTTTGCAATTACCATTGGGCAGGCGGTTTTGCATTGGTTTTTACCCAAATACAAGTCAGAACAAATAGAACAACACAATGAAACAGAACCACAGGTTTTAAACCCAATTGGTTTTTTGAAGTCGTTGGGTATGGCGGCTATCTGTTTAGGCATTTCGTTGGCTTTTAGCATGATTGTTTTTGGAGAAATGAAAAACGTGGTAGTCATTATTGGAACCACTACACTGGCCATTGCTGGTTCATTTTTAAAAACCGTTCGCAATCTAAAAGAGAGTTATCCGCTTGGCGATTATTTCATTTTGGTGGCTTGCATGGGCTTTGGATTTAAAACCAATTTTGAGATGATTCTCAACTCTGGTGGTGCCATTTTTTACTTCTGCACTTTGGTATTAATAGGTTCTATTTTGGTGCATTATCTGCTGGCTGCCATTTTAAGAATAGACGCAGATACGGTGTTGGTAACATCTATTTCAGCCATTTTTGGGCCGGCCTTTGTGGGCTTGGTTTCATCACGACTTAAAAACCCAGAACTCATTGCACCCGGAATTTCAACTGGATTAATTGGTTATGCGGTTGCTAATTACTTGGGTATTGCCATGGCGGCGCTTTTAACCTAAAAAGGGTGGCCAAAGCCACCCTTTTTTCTAATTTACACGATGTTTCTAATCTATGGTATAAATCTCCATAATGCCTTTAAGCACCTTTTCAAAGTCAATATTTAGATCAATTAGCTTACCTGAGTTAATATCGAAAACCCAGCCATGCACGGTTAATCCACGCTTTTTGTAAGCTAGTTGAACATCAGCTGTTTTTAGCACATTAATGCATTGTTCTTGCACATTCAATTCAACCAAACGCTTGTAGCGTTCGTTCTCATCAGTAATGCTTTGCAATTCGGTTTTATGAATTCGGTAAACATCTCTAATATTTCTAAGCCAAGGGTTCAAAATGCCCAAATCAGTTGAATCCATGGCGGCTTTTACACCACCGCAGTAATAATGGCCGCATACCACTACGTGTTGTACTTCAAGAAACTTAACGGCATAGGTAATAACCGACATTGAGCTTAAATCAATGTTAGATACCATGTTGGCTATGTTTCTATGCACAAAAACATCGCCAGGGCCAACGCCCATTAGTTCTTCGGCAGTTACACGGCTATCTGAGCAACCTATGTAAAGAATAGAAGGGTTTTGCCCTTTTGATAGTGATGAAAAATAAGTTGGGTCAACCGCCAGTTTTTGGGCTACCCACTCTCTGTTATTTTCAAATATGCTATTAATGTCCATGGTGTTTTGTTTTAATTCAATTATATTATTTAAAGATTAGCGTTCTTTTGAAGTTCTACTTTGTGTTTTTCGATTTCTTGTTGAAATTCGGCTTGTTGATTCATGGTAATACCGTCTCTGTTCAAATTTTCGAACCCAATTTTAATAAGCTCAATATTTCTTTCAGGCGCTGTTGATTCAAAGTCGTCAATAATTTCTAACACATCAGGGTGTATATGATTTGACCTTCTTACGTCGATTTCAACAATGGTGTCAGCAGGTAATTCTTTAAGTGTTTTAATAATATTGGCCTTGTTAATGAAGGTAACATCTTCGCTCATTTCAATTTTGATTTTACCTTCTTGGGTTTCCAATTTATAATAAAATGGGGTGTTGTAGTTGTTTAAAAGTATAAAGAAAATGGCCACCGCCAATCCAATTCCAACTCCCCACAATAAATCAACACTTGCCAATACTACAAATGTTACCGCAAATGGTAAAAATTGCTTGGGGCCTTTCTTATACATTTCTATAAATAGTTTGGGCTTTGCCAGCTTGTAGCCAACTATAAAGAGTATGGCTGCCAAACTTGCTTTAGGCACCATGTTTAATAGGGCTGGAATGGTTAAAACACTTATGGTTAACACCAAACCGTGAACGATTGCTGCCATTTTGGTTTGCCCGCCGCTTTGAATATTAGCTGAACTTCTAACAATAACTTGGGTAACAGGTAGGCCTCCAATTAGGCCCGAAAGCATATTGCCAGCTCCTTGGGCTATTAGTTCTCTATTGGGCGGACTAACTCGCTTATGTGGGTCAAGTTTGTCGGTTGCTTCTAGGCAGAGTAATGTTTCTAAACTAGCCACCACGGCAATTACCACGGCTGTTTTTAGCACTAGTGGGTTGGTAATGGTAGCCCAACTAAAGTCTGGAAAAGTGAGTAGGTTGGTTAAACCTTCATCTTTTACTAATGGAATTTGTACCAAGTGGTCAGTTACCAATTCCCAATTGGTTCCTGTAAAAACCGAAGTGAAAATAATGCCTGCGCCCACCGCTAAAAGTGGACCAGGAACTAACTGCCCAATAGTTGTTTTTTTAATGAATTTTCTATCCCAAATTAACAATAATGCCAAGGCAACAACGGTAATTATAATGGCAGATTCGGTTGGGTCTTTAAGGGCTTCCCAAATTTCTGAAAAAGTGGTTTGACCGTCAGGTTGCTCATAATCCATGTCGCCTTCAGGGTTGGTGTCGCGGCCAAGCGCATGCGGAATTTGCTTTAAGAAAATAACGAATCCAATTCCCGAAAGCATTCCTTTTATAACCGAGTTTGGGAAGTAATAGCCAATAATGCCTGCACGCAATGCGCCAAGAATAGCCTGTAAAATTCCGCCAATAAACACGGCGGTTAAAAACATGGCAAAAGCTTCTTCAAAAGCAATTGGCTCGGCATTTTTAGGGTTTTGTAAATCGTTAATGGCTTCAAGAACTATAATGGCTAAGCCAGCTGCCGGACCCGAAACACCAAGTGCCGAGCCGCTAATTGCCGCCACTACGGTTCCGCCAATAATACCAGCAATAATGCCCGACATGGCAGGTGCGCCTGATGCCAATGCAATGCCCAAACAAAGCGGCACGGCCACCAAAAACACGGTAATTCCAGCAGGCAAATCCTGCTTAATATGTTTAAACACGAATAATATTTTTTAGAGTTGAATGAGTTTAAGAATGCTATCGATAAGTACTTAAACCAACTCTGGGGGCGGAACAGGAATTTCTGGCAAATGCCCTTTTTGCAATAGAAAAGGAATGTGGTTAATAGACTGAGTGGGAACAGTTTCACAAGTCACCAATCTTTCAAACAGCAAATTGGTTTCAAAATGCTTAATCCATTCTTCTTGCTCAAGCTCTTGGGTATCAGCTTCTTTTTCGCATAGTTCTATATCACCGCTAGCAAGTGTGCTAATAAAGCACTGCTCTAAGCATGATAAAATAGATAATGCAATAATGATATTTCGAAAAACCTTGCCCAAACCAGTCACTTTGCAAATCTTTATGATAAGCATTAAGCAAACTAATGAATTTATTTAAAACGTGTTAAAGCTCTAAATAAATGATGAGTCTAAAATGGTCATGAAATTTCTAATCGGGTAGCAATAGTTTTTACCTTAACCATCTCTATTATAGAGATGATAAATACATGCTTAGTTAGAAAAACCCTTGCTTTTTCCCTTTTTAGCAGGGGTTTTTTATGCCTAATACAAAACAGTAATGGTACCATTATATCGCTGGTTTTCAATTTCTAGAATGAAAAAGTAAGTGCCCTGAGAAACCAGTTGGTCATTCAACATATTGGTGCCATCCCAGCAAGGAATTTCATTTTCTGTTTCTGATTTATATAGTATTTCGCCCCAACGGTTATATACCCAAAATCTGTAGTTGTGGCAGTATCTACTTTGCTCAGTTTCAACCAAAAAGCAATCATTCAATCCATCATTATTTGGGGTTATAACGTTGGGATAGCTGTAGTTAAAACTCGCAGGGTTTTGTGCGGAAAAAGTTTGCGAAAAAGTATCTGAACAGAATTTTTCAAAAGCCAAAAGATCAACGGTGTATTGCTTACTAAAATTCAGGTTGTTGAGTAAACCATTTTCGGGTAGTTCCAATAATTCGCCGTTCATTTTCCAAGCTACAGAATCACCTTTAGAATGATTGCTCAGAAACAGGTTTAAGCCAGTACATGTTGTGTCTAATTTCCATTCGAAAACAGATTTAGGATTGTAAACTTCAACGTTGAAATTATTGGTAAATACACAAACATTGTTGGTGCTTATCTCGACCGAGAAGTTGGCAGAGCCAGTGGCTTTTCCTGAATATTCTTCAAGAGAATCTCGCTTTAAATAGGTTGGCCTGTTG
>JAGQWA010000246.1 GCA_020437725.1 Bacteroidota bacterium
TGTTTTGGTGGAAATGGCGCAACTCATTTAGAAGGGAAAGTAAGCCAAGAAAAATTGATGCTTGAACCCGTTCTAAACGCAAAAAACATGATTGAACCGGCTTTAAACTATTTTAAAAAGGGCGGCTTTGAAGATTTGATTGAATTTGAACCGTTCTACCTTAAGGCTTTTAAAGTGGGTGCTCCTTCAAAAAAGATCGCCAATATTCTTGGCCTTGAACCTTAGGTTTTTCGCTTTTTCTTTTTAGCCGCTGGAAATAGTACGTTGTTGAGAATAAGTCTATATCCAGGTGAATGTGGGTGCAACTTTAAATCGGTATGCGGTTCACCAACAAAATGCTGATAATCTTCAGGGTCATGTCCGCCATAAAAGGTCCACATACCTTTTCCATATTCTCCATGAATGTAACGTGCTTCGTTAAGCTGTTTGGTTTCACCCATTATCAGCACATCGCTTTTAATGTACTTCTTGTTAAAGGCCGTTGCTTGGCCCATAAAGCCTTTTACAATTCGAGTATGATTTTGGCAAAGCATGGTAGGAATTTGATCCCACTTGGCGGAAAAATCGAACAAGGTAAAGTAATCGGTTCTTTCATTCACTTTGGTCATTCTGGCTCGTGGATCAACATCAATGCTGCTGTGCTCGTATTGGTAAGGGTTGGTTACAATTTGGAAGTTTTCAAAGGCGAATGTGTTCTCAAAATTCAGTTTTGATTGTGCATTAGGATCCATTGCATCACCATCAAACATATGCTCGCAAATGTCAACGCCATCAGCCGCAAGAGCAATGTCGTAGGTGTCAGTAGCTGAGCACATGGCAAATAAATAGCCACCACCCAAAACGAAATCCCTAATCTTTTTTACTACGGCCAATTTCAATTGACTCGCTTTTGCATAACCCCATTTTGCAGCCATTTCTTCAGCTTCGCGTACTTCTTCTTTGTACCAGTTTTGGTTTCTAAAGCTCGACCAAAACTTGCCATATTGCCCGGTAAAATCTTCATGGTGAAGGTGCAACCAATCGTATTCGGGTAGCTTATGCTGCATTACTTCGTCATCAAAAACCACTTCGTAAGGTATTTCCGCATGGGTTAAAACCATAGTAACAGCATCGTCCCAAGGTTGGTTGGTTTTAGGAGAATAGATGGCAATTTTTGGCGCCTTTTCCATTTTAACCACATCCATGTTTTCTTCAGGATTGGCAATTTTCTCTTTTATGGTGGCATACTGCGCATCGGCAATCATTTCGTATGATACACCTCGAAGCGTGCATTCATTCTCAAATTTCACATTGTAAGGAATGGCAAAACTTCCACCACGATAGTTCAATAACCATTCAATGGCCAATCCCTTTTCCAAAACATGATAGGCAAGCCCATAAGCCTTAAGGTGCTCTTTTTGGGCATCGTCCATAGGTACAATTAGGGTTGCTGCATAAGCGTTTTGGCTGGTGAATCCAAAAATGATTAGTAGAAGCAGAACTAGTTTTCGCATAATTAAAAAGAGAGCTGATGCTAACAGCTCACTAAACTACAATAAGCCTTTATTTATTGGCTCTGAATGCTGTTTATTTAGGGTTGATTAACTGATTGCAAAGAGAAAGATCAACTATTAAGTCAATTTGTTAAATTTGATTGAAGACGAGAAAATGGAGAAATACTCTCAATATATAACGATAAACACAAATATTAGATTCGGTAAGCCGTGTATAATTGGTACGAGAATTACTGTTTATGATATTTTGAGTTGGCTTGCTGCCGGACAAACTGAAGATGAAATTATTGCAGATTTTCCTGAGTTGGAAAAAACTCATATTAGAGCAAGTTTACAATATGCCGCAGATCGAGAAAGAAGACTAAAACAGGCTTCGTGAAATTACTTCTGGATCAAAACATTTCATATCGAATAAAGAAAAAGCTCAAACCTGAATTTGATTGTACGCATGTTGGGCAAATGGGCATGAACACATCAAGCGACATTGAAATTTGGGAATATGCCAGATCTAAAAACCTAACCATAGTGACTTTTGATTCTGATTTTTTTGATATAAGCGTAATTAAAGGTCACCCACCAAAAATTCTATGGTTAAGAACTTTTGTTCAAACCACATCCAACTTGGCTCAAATTTTAAACAAGAATTCTGAGCTAATTGGTAAATTCTTAACAGATGAAGATTACTCTGAAATTTCGTGTCTAGAGTTAGGTTAACATCATTATAATTTCATCTACTTCACAAACTTGGCAATGGTAGCAAAGAGCTTGTTGGCATCAAATGGTTTGGTTATGTAATCGTTTATACCAAGGTCGAAAGCACGCGATTTTTCGCTTGCCATCACATCGGCTGTTAAAGCAATAATGGGCGTTTGACATTGTGGTGCAGGTAATTCTTTTCTGATGTATTCAGTGGCTTCAAAACCGTCCATTACAGGCATTTGCAAGTCCATTAGAATAATGTCGAAATTCTCTTTTTCGTGAAGATCAACAGCTTCTTGTCCGTTTGATGCAATTTGGTAGCGCAAATCGCCACCCCATTTTTTTAGCACGTTCTCGGCAAGCTTCACGTTTATTTTGTTGTCTTCAACCAATAATAAATTCACATTGCCAAGGTCTTTAGGTTCAAATGCGCCGGTTGAATCTTCGGGCGTTTTTATTATGCTGGTTTTTTTAAACTCGAGCTCAAAATGGAAGCTTGAGCCAACATTCACAACGCTTTCTACATAGATTTTTCCGCCTTGCAGCTCTACCATGTTTTTGCAAATAGAAAGGCCTAAACCGGTACCACCATATTTACGAGCAACACTGGCATCGGCTTGTTTAAAATCGCTGAAAATGTCTTTTAAACGGTCTTCGCTAATGCCTATTCCAGAGTCTTGAACCGAGAATTTGAGTCTCACTTTTCTAGTGTCTTCTGAGAGTAACTGCACTTTAACTACCACAAAACCATCATGGGTAAACTTTAAAGCGTTATTAATTAAGTTGAGCAAGACTTGGTTTAGCCTAGTTTGGTCGCCCATTACGTAGGGAGGTATGTGCGAGTCTATTTCTTCATACAAGGCAACTGATTTATTAGATGCCATTACCTTAAAAGTATTAACGGCCGTCATTACCACTTTGGTAGTTGAAATGGGTATTGACTCAAACTCCATTTCGCCGGCCTTAATTTTTGATATTTCAAGAATATCATTAATTACTGCCAATAGGTGATTGGCTGAATCTTGTACGGTAGAAACAAATTCGTTTTGTTCTTTGGTTAATGTTGTTCCAAGTAATAGACGTGTAAAACCAACTACTCCATTGAGCGGTGTGCGCAGTTCATGGCTCATGTTGGCTAAAAACAATTCTTCAGCACGTTTGGCTCTTTCGGCGTCTTCTTTGGCTAAAATGAGCTGTTTTTCAGTAAGTTTTCGTTCTTCTATTTCTCGGCTAAGCTGTTCGTTTTTGTCTTTGTATTGTTGGGTTTGCTCAGCAATAATTGAATCTTGAAGCGCAATTTGCTTTTTAATTCTGGTGTTGAGTCTTCCGCATATATAACCAGCAATTCCCAAAACTATTGGCGCTAACCAAATAATATACAGTAGGTGATTTTCTCCATGAATTTTGCCAAAGTCAGACGCAGAGTAACCTTCGTTAATTACTAAAAAGGCAATTGCAAAAACTGGAAACGTTAAACCAAGTAAAGCCCCATAAATGGTGAAAATGCGGTTATTATTTCGCTGTTCTTTAGTGTCCATTGTAGTTTGATGTTAATCTAATTTAGGTAATCTGCCTGGGGTCCAAGGGGCATTTTCATCAGATAATTTCTTCTCGGCGGCTTCTATTTGAATGGCTATTTGTTCAAGCTGCTTAATAATACTTTTGGTTTCTGTATAGGCCATTTCATAATTCATTTCGAATGTTTTGGTTGGTGCGGCTGTGGTGTTATACAAATACCAAACAACCGTCATAAGTCTTGAACTTACAGAAGGAAGCGACTCAAATTCTCTACTAGATAAAGTTTTGTCGCCATTTAGTTTGTAATCAATATCAGCAATTCGCTCTTCTAAATCAACTAAACGCAGGTACATTTCGTTGTCAACTTGGCTTGTAAGTACTGCCTGTTTCATGAGTTTAATTTTGCCATCTAGGTCGTTCATGTATTTGTTAGAGCCATCAATTGCCAGTCGTAATTTGGCAACTTTATCAGTAAATTCTTTTACGGCAGCTTTGTCTGTTGCAGAAAGCGTGTTTTCGTTAATTGGCTTGCAATTAAAGGTTTGGTTACCCCTTAAAGATTTTTGTTTTCCACTCTCAAATTTTACGGCCGAAACCGAGTAAGTTCCGGGCAATGCCCACCTGCCAGATTCGCTGTTGTTTAAATTGGCAGCGCCCATAGCATCATATTTAAAATCCCAAACTATGCGATGCAGGCCTTTTTTCCCACTGGCCTTTATTTTTCGAATCACGTTTCCTTTTTCATCAGCAATGGTGAAAATAAGGAATGGCTCTTGTTCCAAATCTTCGGCCTTTAAAGCTCTGTAATCTGGGTAAATATCGTCGTCACTGTCTTTTTCAGCCTTCTTTCTTTCTTCTTTTAGCGTAATTAAATCGTCTTTTAAATAATAGGTAATAACGGCACCAACAGGCGGATTGTCGGCCGAATAAAGGGCATCGCCCTGAAATCCCTTTCTGCCGCGGCCTAAATCGTTCGACTCTATGTACATTAAGGCTTCTTTTACAGGGAAAATTACAAAGTCTTTGGCCATATTTTCTTCTGTAATGGTTCTTAGCGGGTCGTAATTATCTAGCACATAAAAGCCACGGCCAAAAGTTCCTAATACCAAATCGTCTTCGCGCTTTTGAATGGCAATATCTCTAACCGCAATGGTGGGTAATCCACCCTTTAATTGTACCCATTTGCTGCCTCCAAGGTTGGTAAAGAATACGCCAAATTCAGTACCTACAAATAACAAATTTGGGTCTTTATGGTCTTCGGCAATGGCATAGCTAGAACCGCGTTCTGGCAAGTCGCCAGTAATATTTGTCCAGTTTTTACCCTTGTTGGTACTCTTTAGAACATATGGTTTAAAATCGCCATTTTTATGGTTGTTGAACACGGCATAAACCACGTTCTCGTCATGCTGCGAAGCCACAATCATGTTTACATAAGTTTGCTCTGGTACGTCTTTAAACTTCTCAACTTTGGTCCAATTTCGGCCCATGTCTTCGCTTACTTGAATTAGGCCATCATCGGTTCCAACATAAAGCAATCCTTCTTTTTTAGGAGATTCATCTAACGCTACAATATTGCCATATATGGTGGTTGATTTGTTTTTC
>JAGQWA010000247.1 GCA_020437725.1 Bacteroidota bacterium
GAACAGATACAGAAAGCTGAAAACATACCGTACCACGAAATTGAACGGGCAATGTTAAGTTGAAACCCATACCCCAAAAGCAAGTTTATAGTATCTATTTGAGCCTTATTTGTACCTTGTACTTATTACTAAACACTTAAAGTATTGATAAATAAGTAATTAAAGCAAATAAATAGTTTCCGTTGTGAAAACATTTGGTAAACCCTCGGCCATAACTGGGGGTATTTTTTTGTCCAAATGTTTCGCGAATACCAGTTCCATTTTTGATAAAACCAGCGGAATAACCGCTATTTCGAGCTTTTTTGATGTGCTTATAATTATTTCAATACTTTTTAAGCCTACAAGTAAAGAAATTCATTTACCAAAATCTACCTTTTTTGAGGTAGATGGTGAAAAAAACTATAAAAAAAGCCCAAGACAAAATGCCTTGGGCTTCTTCATTTTTGTTTCGAAATGAGAATGGTTATTCCACCACAACTTTCCCCATTTCAAGTAATTCTTCAGTATTCGAAATCTTGTAATAATAAAGGCCTTTGGCCCAATTTGATGTACTTATTTCTAGCTGATTTTCAAGTTGAAGTGCTTCAATAACATCACCATTTTGACTATAGAATAGTACTGTGCAAGTCTTGTTTAACTCGCTCGTTATGTGAAGCTTTCCGTTAGTAATGGTTGGATAAACTTCTATTGAAGGGTTGTCAATTCCGGCAATGCCACCCATTTTATCGACTATAATGGTTCTGCTTGTAGAATTGCTGCAGAATTGAGAAGAATCAGTTGCAGTAAGTTTTACATTGTAAGAGCCTTCAACTCTAAAAACATAAGACGGCTCTTTGTCAGTTGAAGAGTTTCCATCTCCAAAATTCCAAAGCCAGCTGTAGCCTTGGCTGTTATTGGTAAATGAAACTGATAGCGGCACTTCACCTCTTGAAACAGAAGGAGAAAAATCGGCTTTTGGCTGTTTGCCAATAAAGAGAATAACTTCATCGCTGTCTTTGCAGCCATTGGCATCAGTATAAACGTAAGTATAAGGTGCAGGGGTAACGGTATTGGTATTAATAATCACAAAATGATCGCTACTGTTTGTCATTCCTGGTCCGTTCCAAACTCCACCAAGCGGTGTTGCTGTAAAACGATATTTATCATTATTCACCACACAAACGGTATCGTCTCCACCGGCATCAACAATTGGTGGTTCATTTAAGGTAAAGTTGGTTTTGTCAACTCCAATGCAGCCGTTATTGTCAGTATAAGTGTAGGTAAACTCATTAGTGCCAATGTAAGCTGAGCTTGTAACAATTTCTCCTGATGAACCTGCCATACCAAGTCCTGACCATTGGCCACCTGTAGGCTTGCCTTGAAGGCGAATAGTATCAGTATTGTAAAAACATTCAGAAAGATCAGCACCAGCAGAAATAGTAGGTGATTTGAAAACGCTCATTTTTTTAGAACGACTGGTTTTGCAACCTAAACTGTCTGTATAAGTATAGGTTATAGGATAGCCAATTGAAGGTGTTTTTGAAGAGGGATCAAAATAATAATTGCCTCCCTGCAAGTCAACTTTGCCTGTCCAAATACCACCAGTTGGCGTAGCAGATAAGAGCAATGGATTATGTGTTTTGCACAGGGTGGTGTCGTTTCCTATGTTTAGCGTACTTGTTTCATTTACAATGGTTAAAATAACAGTGTCTCTATTATTACAGCCATTGGCATCTGTATAAGAATAATAGAAAGTATAAGGTCCGGTAAGTCTTCCAATAGGAGTAAAGTAGCCTGTTTTACTCATTCTCCAACCATACCAGCTACCACCGCTTGGTGATGCATTTAGCTGTACATTACCCATTTGTGGACAGCCAGTTAAATCTGGGCCAGCTTTTACAGTTGGCTTTCCAAAATATTTAAAAGTGGCATTGTCGTAATAGCATGAACTGTCAAGCTCGTCATAATAGCTCAGTTCATAAATGCCAGTATTCAAGTTTTTATTGGAGAAAACGTTGTTAGAAACACCGGTGCCTATCCAACTAGCACCAGAAGTTGATGAACTAGTTTGAAGTTTAATTTCAACATTATCATCGCAAATGAGTCTATCGTTTTCAAGGTTTAGAGCATTGGCTTTTTTTCTGAAAAGGTTGAACGAACTCATGCTTTTACAACCTGCTTGGTCAATTGCTTCAACGTAGTAAGTTTTGGTTTCAAAGTCTCTAAAACTAGAGTTTAGTTGAACATTTAAAGTATCTGAACTTGTCCAATTGGTGTTGTAAAAATCTCGCCAGT
This sequence comes from Bacteroidota bacterium, assembly GCA_020437725.1. Taxonomy (GTDB): domain Bacteria; phylum Bacteroidota; class Bacteroidia; order CAILMK01; family JACPUW01; genus JAGQWA01. The sequence continues at coordinate 2,275 of JAGQWA010000247.1, forward strand.
AAAAAGAGAAATTCCCATTGCCGCCCTGGGCGCTTAGTGGAAGGATAAATTCATTCTCAGTACAAACAGACGTGTCGTTTACATTAATAGTAATAGGCTTAACTCCAGAAACCACTACGGTGTCATAATAGTCATAAAAGCACCCGCCACGGTTCACCACGGCCTTAATAGGGTAGGTTCCATCTTTAGCGAAACTATAAGTAAAACTAGTAGTATCAACCGCTGAATTATGGTGTATGGGAACTGTATCAAAAACATACCAATCTATGTTTTTGCTTTTTACCGAATCGCTTGAATAGCCAGAAAGTTGGATAGAACCGCATGACTTATTTACCACTGATTGGTTCATGTGATAATCGAAACTTTTATTGCTTGTTACATAAACCCTAAAAGATCTAGCGGCAATTCCATTTGCAGGACAAGCATTGTCTATTGCATAAATGATGAAATAGTAAAAGCCATTATTTGCATGTTTTGGTTGTGGAGTCCAGCAAACTGTAGCTTTTTCTCGTTTTGACCCAGGATTCAGAATTTTAAATGTGGCATCTGGAAGCCCATTGTTCCAGGCTATTGTAACTGTATCGTCCTTATCTTTATCGCTGGTACATATATTAAAGCAAATTGGTTGGCCTACGCAGGCAGATATTTGTAGGTTCTGAGCACTAGGTGTGGTGCAATTAATTCCACTTATTACAGGCGAACTGTTGTTGGGGCATTTAATTACAACAACCTGCATATCGCGTGTGGTAGAACCTATTTTATTTCCATTTCTAAATTGTACGGCTCTTATTGAAATAATAGTTTGCTGAATTTGAGTTGGTCTAAACATTAATTCCCCAGAATGATGGTCTAGATGAATTCCGAAAGGAAATCTGTTTGAATTATAACTATTTGGAAAGCCGTAATATTTAATAGGTTTATCGTAAGTGTAGGGTGATATCCAAGACGTTGGCGAGCCATTAGACATTAAAGGTCTGGCAAAACTGTAGAAAACAGAATCTGCCTTTTTGCCATTGTTAGTAGTGTCAGGATCAATTCCACCAATTGATAAAACAACATCTTGGTTTAGGCATATTAATGATAAGGGATCACCTATAAATTCAGGCGAAGAATTTCCACCTGAAACACATACATTCATTTCGGCGAATACATAGAAATTTTGATTGGCTGAACCAGTTGTGATGGCACCATTTCTACAACACTGAGACCAGCTTATATTAATATCACAGCAACCATTTTTCTTGAATCTATCTACCTTAATTATAACGCTAAGCGTTCTTTTTTCTATGCCATAGGCAAAACTGCAACTTCTGCTATCGCATCTAGTACATTGATTGCTGCAAACAGGAGTAATGTCTTTACCAGCCGACATGGTTTGAGCAGATTTAACAATACCACTACAGGCGCCACTAAAGTTTATTGCGCTGTTAGACATATTAACACCATTGCAGTCTCTGTAAACATTTACTTTAACAAGAATTGAGTCGCCGCCTAAATCGCGATATTCAATATCGGCTCCCATAACGTGGGTGGCTTTGGCTGAGAAATTGGTAAGAACAAGTAGTAAGAGTAAGCCAAGGAATTTGGTGAAAAGCGGCATGGATAATGGTTGTTTGGAGAGTTTCATTACAAAAACAAGATTAACATTCATTACGAAAATACAATTTATTGCCCTTCTTTACTTCATAGAATCCAATATAGCAACAAAAAGAAAATTTGTGGTAAATGAACTCTAATTCAGCCATTTACTCAACCACCACTTTCCCCATTTCAAGTAATTCTTCGGTATTCGAAATCTTGTAGTAATAAAGGCCCTTGGCCCAATTTGATGTACTTATTTCTAGCTGGTTTTCAAGTTGAAGTGCTTCAATAACATCTCCATTTTGACTAAAGCATTACTGAGCAAGGTTTGTTTAACTCGCTAATTATGTGAAGCATTCCGTTAGTAATGGTTGGATATACTTCAATAGAAGGGTTGTCAATTCCATCTATATTTCCTGCTTTGTCAACTTCAATGGTTGAAGAACTGGTTGCAGCACAAAACTCAGTTGAGTCTTTAGCAACCAGTACAACCTTAAATGTACCAGGAGAAGTGTAGGTGTGTCTCGGTTCTTTATCTGTAGAAGCATTTCCATCACCAAAATTCCAATTATATGAGTGCGCACTGCTTGAGTTTTTGAAAAAGACAGTTAAGGGTACTTCACCACTCGTAACAGAAGGTTTATGGTAAGAAGTAGCTCTTTTACCAATAAAAAGCACTATGGTATCACTGTCTCCACAGCCGTCGCTGTTGGTGTAGCTATAAGTGTAGGTGGCTGGAGTAATGGTTTCTAAATCAATGGTAACTGAATTAATGTTGGGATTAATTATGCCAGGGCCAGTCCAATTACCCCCAAGTTTATTAGGTTTAAAAACATGCCTGTATTTGCCAGAAATACAAAGTGTATCGTCTTGGCCAATATCAATAACTGGTTGATAGGCCACTTTTACCTGTGTAGAATCAGTGTACTTGCAATTGAAACTATCTGTAATGCTATAGGTAAAAGAGTTAATCCCTAGTAGTGAAGAGTCAATTAGGATCGAACCAATGCTTTGGCTAATGTTTTTGCCAATCCACAGACCGCCTTTAGGAAAGGCATTTAAGGTAATTATTTCATTTTCTTTAAAACAGAATTGGGTATCATTCGCAACACCAAAATTTAGCGAAGGATAAACCTTTAGGTACTTTGACGCTAAGCTTTTACAACCAACCGAATCTTCGTAATTGTAAAAAAGAGCGTAAGCGGAATCGGCAATTTTATTGGTTGGGTCAAAATAGTAGTCGCTCCCCTTCTTAATAGCATTGCCATACCAATAACCGCCTTTTAAATTGGCATTGAGTTTAACCATACCGTCTGAAAAACAAACTGTTGAGTCTGCTCCAATTTGTAGATTATGTGGTTTGTCCACTATCCTAAGATTTATACTATCACTTGCTGAGCAACCATTATTACTTGTATATGTATAGGTGAACCAATAAGATGAGTCAAGATATTTA
>JAGQWA010000248.1 GCA_020437725.1 Bacteroidota bacterium
CGCCTTGGCCCACCAAGTTGGCAGCGAAGTGGTTTATAGCGAAATAGCCCGTTTAATTGGGCTCGATGCCAAAACGGTTTCAAATTACATTGATGTTTTGGAGCAAGCTTATGTGGTTTTTAGGTTAACCAGTTTTAGCAGAAATCTTAGAAATGAAATAAAAACCAATCGCAAAATTTATTTCTATGACAATGGTGTAAGAAACGCCGCCATTTCTGCCTTACAACCTATTTCTACGCGAAATGATATTGGTGCGTTGTGGGAGAATTTTCTGGTAAGTGAAAGAATGAAAAAGCTTTCATACGAAAAAGATTATGCGGCATATTATTTCTGGCGAACCAAGCAGCAACAAGAAATTGACTATTTAGAAGAGAAAGACGGAAAAATTACCGGCTATGAGTTTAAGTGGAACCCCAATAGAAAAGTGAGAATCCCAAAAACCTTCACTGAAACTTACAATGCCCAAGTACAGGTAATTACCAAAGAAAACTTTAGAGATTTCATAGAATAGATCAGAACCTAACAGGATTATAATCCTGAATAGTTATAACTTTTAAGGATTATAATCCGTATAAGTCGCAATTCCTATTCTTTAGTTAGCTGATAAATGGAGTTATCAAACAGAACTTGTCGTCTGCCGATTCCCAATCACCTACTGACTTGTCATGAATACCATTCCTTAAGGTTTTCAATATCCCTTTTATTTGTTTTTTGAGTTGAAATTTTACAGTGATTTGAATAATAGGGGATGTCACGGTCTTAGTCGTCCGACATCTCAAAGATGTCGGACGACTTGCTATAAAACTACTCCTTCACCACCATCCTACTCTGCCCTTTGCCATTCTTGAGCAAATACAAGCCAGTTTCAAGCTTAGAAACATCAATATGTTGAGTCATTTCGGCACACAATACCAACTGACCAGTTAAATCAAACAATTGGTAATTACCCAATACTGAAACGAACAAAACATCTCCGTTTACCGGATTAGGCCAAACCGAGAAGCTTGCACTTTGCTCCTGCTTGCCAAGGTTTACTGCAATCACTTTTGAATACTCAAAATCACCGTTATAATCAACCTGTTTTAGGCGATAGTAAATGGTTGATGGTTCATGGTTCATGGTTGACGGACTGTGATCTGTGAACTGATAACTGTGAACTTCTTGAGACGTTCCATTGCCTTCAACCCGACCAATTACTTGCCATTGGCTTCGGCTCCGCTCAGCCAACGTGCTTTGAGCAGAATCTGCACTTGAAGACTGTTGACCGAGCGGAGTCGGGGTCCGGTCGCTGGGCGAAGTCAATGCGCGGTCGCTGAGCGGAGTCGAAGCGCGTTCAACTTCAAAATGACTGTTATTCTCTTCCATTGCAGTAAGCCATTCCAATTGTACTTGTTGACTTCCAGCTACTTCAATGGCCTTTCCATTAAAATAAACCAGCTCAACCGGTAAAAAACTTACCCCACTAACTGAAGCAATTACCGGGCGTACCCTAACATCAAAAGATTGAGTAAACCAACTACCACCTGATTGCACCAAAGTGTTGCTCGATGCACTGTTGTTTTCAACCAATAAACTCCATGAATCACCTGCGCTGGCCAACTCAATTACTGCATAATAAGTAGTGCTTGAACTCAACCCCAAAGTGGTGGTGTTTATGGCTTGGTACCAAGAATAAGGCTCAATCAGGGCATCATCAATTGTAAAACTTGAACCTACTAACGAACCCGGCTCGCCAGAATTATCATCATAAATACCGATGGTTAAATCTCCAGAAAATGAGTTGGAGCTAGAGCCTGTATGAAAATAAATTGACTCTAATTGGCCATTGGCTGAAGGCGTAAACTTAAAAGCTACTTTGTTAGAACCAGAAAGCGCAACCGAAGAAGTTGAAACCCAATCATCATCAGCAATAATTTCTTTAGCAGGGGTTGAACTTCCATTAATGGCTTTGGCGGCCGAAGCCAATGCGTTCAACTTTCCATAGCCCCAAGTATTGTTGGGTACAGAACCTGTGTAAGAATCTGTTGTTGCATTGGCAGTTAGCAAACTTTTAATATCGCTGGCAGAGTAGCTTGAGTTTATTTGAAACAACAAAGCCACCGCACCGGTAACCACTGGGCAAGCCATGCTTGTACCTTGATTTACATAATGCTTTTGCCCTTCAACCTGTCTAGAAGTATTTGCAGTTGAAAACGAACTAAGCGAAGAAATGACCGCTTTGCCCGGCGCCGCAATTTCTGGTTTTGTGGTGCCATCTCGTAATGGACCGCTGCTGCTAAACTGCGCTATATCGTCAGATTCTTCTGTTCCCGAATAACTATAACTGCTTCCAGCATAATTATGCCAGCGCCAACGCGAGCACCAAGCACCTACACTAATGGCTTCTTTTGCGCTAGCAGGCGAACCAACTATATAGGTATTATCCCCAACATCGGGTTCAAAAGAGCCATTCGTTCTATTGTATAACCATGCGTGGTAAGTCAGGGTTTTGCTATAAGGAGACGATGCATCAACATTATTGAGCGTTATGGTATAAGTGCCTTGGGCAGGTGGATTGGTGTTCAAATAATCGTAAATCACAATTTGGTAGTAGCGGTCGCCATTTCTGGCATCAACCGCATTGGTAATATAAACCGCGCCATCGCTGGCAGTATTTACGTGCGTGGTTGAATTAACAACGCAAGATGTAGAGCTTCCATTGGGTCCATCAACTGTGCAGGTTACGCTGTCAGAATTTTCCATGTAAATGAGAAAATCAAAGCGATCATTTCCAGTACCGCTGTTAGTTGTATAAGCCGGAATGGTAATATCAAAACTCGAAGAAGCTCCTTCTGCAATGGTTCCAGATACATGCATGTTTTGCTGACCTTCGTTTCCTGCCGCACAAACCACTACCCTGCTTGTGGTGCTAAATACATCAATGGCTTGAGCCAATAGTGAAGTGCCATCATGTGCGTTGAAATCGCTTCCAAGACTCAAATTCACCACAATGGGTTTAGATTCATCAGTGGCTCTTTTGTCAAGATAATCAAGCGCATCTATTATGCTGGCGTCAGTAAAATCGGTATTCACAAAAATGAGATCAGATTTGGGTGCCATGCCCACATGTTGCGCTGGCGAAAGCTCATTACCATTGCCGCCAGCTGTTCCTGCCACATGTGTGCCGTGATTATGGGTGTCAGCATTTCTTATATCTCCATTGCTAGTGGCCAGCTCCGTATTAATTTCAGAGTTCGTGTATTCTACGCCGAAATTGCAGCAAGTGAGCGTGGCATCGTTGCCAAATGGTGTTTTCTCAGAACCTGTTGCGGTAATCTCTTGGTCCCATAAATATTGAATTCTACTGGTGGTTGAACTGGCTGGGTCTATAAAATCGCCATGATTCCAGCCAAAACCAGCATCAACAATGGCTACTAGCACATTTGAACCATCATAGGTGGTGTTGTTCAAATTGCCTTCGTGTAAACTTCTTACACCTGTTACTCCGCGAGCAAAATCATTATAAAGCTCCATTTTAATGGCCGCCTCTATATGTGTAACCCATTCATATTGCGCTAGTTGAAGCATTTGATCAATGCTTAATCTTGCAGTTACAAAGTTTGGCCAAACCGAACCTATTTCCAGCTCTGAATTATTGGCCAATTCGTGCGGATTTGAAGTAAGCACCTTGCATCTATACAACGACACCCCATTCTTCTCAACTACAATGCTATCAACAAAGTGTGGCAGGTTAAGTACTTGATCGCCCACCAATTCGGCCGGCAAATACCTGTGGAATACAGGATCTATTTTTCGCAACAAATCATCTTGTGCCATAACCGTTTGAGCCAACAATAGCAGCAAAAACGGGCAAATGCCTTTAATAAATTTTGATGAATACTTGAAGATGGTAGTCATTAATTATTAGGCAATGAAAGGTACAAAGTGAGGGTTTCGAATCTAAAGTAGCGAAACATTGAAACCATAACAAAGTCTGTGAGAATTTTTAAAAACTTAGTTACTAAACCAAAACCACCATTCAATGTTTCAAAAATGGGTTTCGCTAAATCAACTTCCTATTTAGCTCTCTCAAATGGCATATTGGTTTCTGATTTCGAAGGTTTGAATTCTTTTATCGTTGCGAAAAATGGGTTCTATTGCTTACGGGTTTGCCCGATTTAACATATAAACGGGTTTAAGTGACCTTTGGATTGGACGGGATTATGATTGGGCGGTGCTATTGCAGTACTGCCCTTTTTTTTCAGAGTGAGAAACAGATCGAGAGTGAGGAAATTTGGTTTCATGCCGGTCGTCTGCCGACTCCCAGTCGCCTGAGGAGTGATTAGAACCACTATTATGATTCTATTCCTTCCTAAATCCATCTTCAACATCGAGAAGTATATTTTTCGAAAAAGGAATTAGCTTATGGTCTTGAACAACTAGACTACATTGCTCTAGAAAATAGCTGTTTTCATCATCTAGCTGCTTTTTCAAGAAAAACTCAAAGTGATTGGCGGTTTTATCTCTAGGAATGTACTTCAACGCATAATTTGCTGGATACGTAGAAATATAAAGAGTATCAGTAATTCCTTTTGAAACTAAAAGCGTATCGCCATTTCGATTCCCTCTTAAGAACTGATTAGAAATTGAAGACACCATTATGGACCCATACTGGGTTTCAGAATTGAATATCACCGAAATAAGACTATCATCCAAATTTTCATTGAATGACTCTTTTGCAGTTAAAAAATCATCTTGAGAATAATCTGAGTTCAGAATCAAAGTGTCATTAATGAGTTGCCAATCACCAGTTGCTGTGTACTTATAATTTCCAACTGTGTTTATAACAAATCTGTTTTCAACTATTTTAAACCGCCCGTTAGCGCTAATTTCTAAAGCCTTTGTTGAGTAAATTGGTTTCTTTTTGGTTTTTCCACGCAATTTCTCATTATAAGTAGTCCCAATTATCTCCTTGCCAACATAAGTTCCATGTACATCAGTTTGCTGTTTTTGAAATCCGAAAAGCACGGTTCTGGATAAAATTTGGCCAATGGCAATCAAACGTTTTCTAGATGGCATGGTTTCGAAGTTAGACGAATGATTTCTGACTCTGGATAGTAAACTCTCGATTTATACCTTTTGGCCGCAAACCCAGTCGACTGACGAATGATTGAAACCACAAAAAAGAACCTTCAATTCTTTAAACATTAAACTTTGAACTCCAGAGCTCAGAGTAAGAATGAGTGTGAGAGCGAGGAAAACAGAAAGAGCAACTTCGCTCTCGCTCTGTTGCTCTTTCTGTTT
>JAGQWA010000249.1 GCA_020437725.1 Bacteroidota bacterium
TCGGCGAATTAAAGAATCTGATAATTGCTCAAATTTTGAACGGCTTAGCTTAGTTACCAAGTGCTTAGGCACGTTATCAACTGCCATAACATAAGGTAAGTTTATATCAGCTTCCATAGAACTAGAAAGCTCAATTTTGGCTTTTTCAGCAGCTTCTTTAAGTCTTTGAAGCGCCATTGGGTCTTTTCTAAGGTCAACGTTTTCTTGTTCAATAAACTGCTGCGCTAACCAATCAATAATTACTTTATCAAAATCATCGCCACCAAGATGTGTATCGCCATTTGTTGAAAGCACTTCGAAAACGCCATCGCCTAGTTCAAGTACAGAAATATCGAACGTACCACCACCTAAATCGTAAACCGCTATTTTTTGGTCTTGACCTTTTTTATCAAGGCCGTAAGCCAAAGCTGCGGCAGTTGGTTCGTTAATGATTCTTTTTACTTTAAGACCAGCAATTTCGCCAGCTTCTTTAGTTGCTTGACGTTGCGCATCGTTAAAGTAAGCTGGTACGGTAATAACTGCTTCGTCAACAGTTGTACCTAGATAATCTTCGGCTGTTTTTTTCATTTTTTGAAGCACCATTGCCGAAATTTCTTGTGGTGCATATTGTTTTTCGCGAATGTTTACACGAATAGTATCGTTAGAACCTTGCACTACTTTGTAAGACACTTGCTCAAGCTCACCTTTTACTTCGGTGTATTTGTTGCCCATAAAACGTTTAACCGAAGCCACCGTATTTACTGGGTTTATAATGGCTTGTCGTTTTGCAGGGTCGCCAACTTTTATTTCGCCATTTTCAAGAAATGCCACAACTGAAGGAGTTGTTCTTTTGCCTTCAGCATTTTGAATAACAACTGGCTGATTTCCTTCCATTACAGCAACACAAGAGTTGGTAGTACCAAGGTCTATACCTATTACTTTTCCCATGATTATTTTGTTGTTGATTGATTCATAAAAATTCTGCTGCGGAATTATCAACCATAATGCCAACAGAATTTTGACAAGAAATCGGTGTCAAATAGTCAGTTATCTGACAAATCCAAGATGGCTCGTAAAAGGATCTACGGCTAATCTGTCAATTGTACAGCCATCTAAACCAACTCGTCGTCTTATGTCAGTTCTAGAAGAAAAAATGCCAAGTCCATTGGTTACATTGGTGTATTCAGGATTCTTTTGCACAATGCCATTGCTTGGCCTATTAACGTTTATATAGTCAAAAATATCTTGCCCACCTGCCATGTAAAGATATTCTAGAAAACCAGGAACAATGGCTTTTCCGGCGGGTTGCGGTTTCATTTGCCTGCCAATAAACCTAAAAAAATCTTCGCCACTATAGGTAAGTTGAGCCGGTAACGACCCTTTGGTTGACGATAGTGATACCATTTTACCAATTTCCCATTCTATACTCTCCCAAGTTGTGTCGGTTATATTATTTGAGTCTATAACTCCATAATGAAACAGAATAGACATATCGTAAAACTTTACACCACGACCACTATTTATGGTCATTTCTCTACGTTTTATATAGTTTCTAAATTCGCCTAGCGAGCTGCAATAAGCTAAACTCGTAGTTTTAGCAGTAGGATCTGTAACATTTCCTTGTTCTATAACGGGCGCACTTGCGGTTAATTCATACCCAGTTTCGGTGTTTTTTACCCTTAAAATATAGATGTTGTTTTTTTGAAGTTGAAGCCCTGGTGGGGTTCTATAAACAAAATATGGGGTTGAAGAAAACACACCATCTGCTTTATTCTCAATACTGTAAGGTTCTAAGTTTATGGTGTCTTTTAGCCTTTCGTGAATAAGCTGCACTTTAACTTCTTGCGTATAATAAATAGAATCATTTAGTTGCGCCAGTTGGTAGGCATTTGTGTTCGTATTTAAATAGGCTTTTTGAAGTCTTACGTATTGAAAGGAATCTTCTTTGTCAAGCAAGCAATAGACAACGCCAATTTCTTTCCACTCATCATTTACTTCGAAGTCGGTTTCGCAGCTAACAAAAAATGAAATTATAAGCATTAGCGCGGCAGAAAAAAAGGCTACTCTTGGGAGTGAAAACATATTGGGCGCGAATATAAAAGAAGCCCATTGGCTCACAACCTTAAATTCATAGGCGGGCTTAAAAGTGATTGCTTTTTCAAACTATTTAAGAAGGTTTTAGCTTTTTGAGTCTATTGCTAAGTTCTAAACCATCTTTTAAAATAAATCTAAAAGGCACTTTGTATTCAGCCAAATTGTCTCGGCAATAGGCTTTTAATTTATCTAAATCAATGTCTTTTTCAGCCACTAAATAGGCAATTGGTATTTGGCCAAGTAAAGAGTTGTCTTTTCCTACAACCAACGCTTCTTGAACTTCTGGGTGTTGAAGTAATACTTCTTCAATTTCTGCAGGATTAACCTTCTCGCCTCCAACATTTATCACATTGCTCAATCGGCCTTTAAACACTAGCTGACCTTTATTCGTGGTTTCTACCAAATCGCCTGTGCAGAACCACTCACCTGCAGGTTCATCAACATCTAAATAACCTACCATGCTATAAGGTGAACGAAGCCATAAAACACCATCAATTATTTTATACGCCCCACCTTCTTCGCCAATATTTATGCCTTCACCATCGGTAAAATAAGTGCGGTAAATAGTGGTTTCGGTTGTTCCAAACGACTGCCTAAAATCTATGAATGGCAGTCTTTCGCGAAACAAATCCAAATCAGATTTTCTGGTCTTCTCACCTGCCAGGTTTACAAATTGCAAAGATCTAAGTTTTTGATGACATTCACCCGTAAAACAAAGCAATTTGAAATAAGAAGGTGAACATGAAATGAATTCAGCTTTGTGTTCATTAATTAGATTCAATGCCTTGCTAGTTGAGCTATTTTCTGGAATTATTACGGTTCCTAAACCTGAAATTGTGCTTAGCAAAGTTTCAATGCCTGAAATATGGCTTAGTGGAAAAACCAAAACGGTTTTCAACGGAGTCTTCAGCCGCAAATACTTGTTTAAAAGCCTTGAGAAATTGAGCAACACATTCTTGGGCATTCCAGTAGTTCCAGAACTGCTTAGAATAAGGCCGGCTTCATTTTTATTTAAAAACTCAGTAAGAAGTTGAGATTCTCTAACTACGGCCTTTTGCTCCTTAAACTCCCCATTCTGCCAGCAAAATGATGCGTATACCGATGGGTTTTCCTTCCCAACAAAAGGTGCTAAAACCCAACTCAATTCTGCAAAAGCAAACATGGCGACAACTGCATCAATGCCTTGCTCCATGTTTATGGCTACTACCTTTTTGGGCTGGTTTCTGAATTCGACAGCCAAATCAATTACTCGCTCGCAAAATGCATGATTTGTAAGCTCAAAATGCTCTGAGCTGAGAATGGTAAAAGTGGGTGCGTCTTGTATTTTTTTGAGCAACATCATTGGCTTGCTCCACCTAAATATATTACCTGACCTGTAATTTTTGCACTTCTTTCGATTAGAAAAAAATCGCAAACATTGGCTACGTCATCAAAAGTGTTTACTTCTGAAATGGGCATTTTATCAAGAAGATAATCCAGCCTTTTATCACCAACATTCTTCACCAAATCTGTTTCTACCGGACCCGGCCCAACTATGTTTACTGTTATGCCAGAAGTTGCCCATTCGCGAGCTGCCGTTTTTGAAAAAGACTCAATTGCGGCCTTGCTTGCTGAATAGGCAGATTCCCATTCAATCTGCAAAGGATAAGCGACTGATGAAAAATTGACAATTCTACCCAAATTGTTCAACACCATCATTTTGGCAGCTTCTTTCATCATTAAAAAGGTGCCGTTTACGTTGGTGTTAAATATGTGTTGAACCGTACTTAAGGGTGTAGTACTAAGCGCATTTAAACTGGCTACTCCGGCATTATTTATAAGTGCGTATGGTTTAATACCTTCTTTTCTAATCTCCCTAAAAAAAGACTTCACATCTTTTTCATTTGTAATATCAACTCTATACCATCTAAAATTGGATGCAATTATCATTTGCTCTGGTTCGGTTCTGCTTAGGCCAAGTACTTGGTAGCCATTGGCTCCATAATGCTCTGCCAATGCATGACCAATGCCTTTTGATACTCCTGTAATAATTACGGTTTTCAAGCTTCGGCTATTTTTTGTTCTATAAATGCTTGAAGCGACCCTAATGTTGCGAAAGGTGAATTTTTTACGCTCAAGGCAGCATCGTCAGAAAGGTCTACTTCTTTTTCAGTTTTGTTATAAATAGCGTCTTCAAGTTCAACAATTAATCGAACCAGTTGAATTGAGGTAAAACCATTGTCGCCGTAAACTACCGTATCGGCATTGAGCTCTACTCTGTCCATCGAGAACTCTTCTCTAAGTTTCGTAAATGCGTTATAAACCAATTCTTTCATTAAGAAATGCTATTTCTGTTGGGCACTGCTCGTGCCGGATTTCCGATTAACGTTACATCATCTGGGTATTCGCCTTGAACTACCGCTCCCGCTGCCACCACGCAGCGTTTACCCAATTTTGTTCCTTCTAAAATAATGGCTCTTGCCCCAATAAGACATTCTTCTCCAATTTCGGTAGTGTACACTTCAACTCCTTCAGCACCCGTAGTTTTTCTAGACCTGGAGCGCCTTTGGGCAATTACTGTGCAGTGCAAACCTATTTCGCAATGGTCGCTGATTTTGATGGTTCCACGCCCTGCAAAAATTACGGTGCCTTTGCTAATCATGCAATTGTTGCCAATCTGAATGCTGCCTGCTTGGTGCACTTCATTTGCATTTTGGGCAAAAAGCTCGGCTCGCTCGTTGATATTCACATCGTTCCCAATTGAAACCAAATGTGGGTTGGGCACCAAAACAGAGTCTGGCATGGTGACATTTTGTCCAATCTGGCGAAATTGTTTTTTCAAATTGCCATTGCTTTTGCCACTAGAGCAGATATTGCGAAATAATGCCATCACCATCGCAAATATTGACCGTTTTAGGCAAAACCTTGCAAAATGCTTTTGTTTCAAAGGCAAAATGGCGTTTTGCAGCCATGTCGCTCACCTATAAAGAAAAGGAACTGGCTAGCAGTCAACTACATGCCTACCAAAACGACCAAGAAGGCATTATACAGGAAGTTGAGCTTTACTTTAAGAGTTTACAAGAAAGCCCACATGCTTTTACATTTTTCAATGCTAGAAACGCGCTAGATGCTATTCTTAAAGCTTATGAATTTAATGAAGGTGATGAAATAATTGTGTCGCCCTATTGTTGCGTGGCGGTGCCCAATGCAGTGCGTTTC
>JAGQWA010000024.1 GCA_020437725.1 Bacteroidota bacterium
AGTAACAGACCTTGCTATTATCATTATTGCTGCCGACGATAAGGTAATGCCGCAAACCAAAGAAGCCATTAGCCACGCTCAAGCCGCTAATGTGCCAATGATATTCGCTATTAACAAAATAGATAGAGAAGGTGCTAATCCCGATACTATTAGGCAGCAATTGGCTGATATGAACATTTTAGTGGAAGATTGGGGTGGTGAATACCAATGCCAAGAAATTTCAGCTAAAAACGGAATTAATATAGACGAACTTTTAGAGAAAGTGCTTCTAGAAGCAGAGATGCTTGAGCTTAAAGCCGATGCTGAAAAACGAGCTGTGGGTACCATTATCGAAGCGTCGTTAGACAAAGGTCGTGGTGTGGTAGCAACAGTTTTGGTTCAAGGAGGAACATTACGAGTAGGCGACATGGTGCTAGCAGGAGCTTGTCATGGTAAAGTAAAAGCCATGACAAATGAGCGCGGCCAAAGAGTAAAAGAAGCCGGTCCATCAACACCAGTTCAGATTTTAGGTTTTAATGGAGCTCCTACTTCTGGCGATAAAATGTATGTAACTAAAACAGAATCAGAGGCCAGAGAAATTGCAAGCCAGCGCCAAAAACTTATTCGAGAACAAGGAATTAGAGCAACCAAGCACATTACTCTTGATGAAATTGGAAGACGTATTGCCGTAGGTAATTTCCAAGAGCTAAAAGTGATAGTAAAAGGTGACGTGGATGGCTCTGTTGAAGCTTTAAGTGATTCATTATTGAAGCTTTCTACAGAAGAAATTCAAGTGAATGTTATTCACAAAGCAGTAGGTCAAATTTCTGAAAGCGATGTATTGCTTGCTTCTGCATCAGATGCCATTATTGTTGGCTTTCAAGTAAGACCATCGTCAGGAGCTAAAGCAATTGCCGAGAAGGAAGAGATCGATATTAGATTATACTCAATCATTTACCAAGCAATCGAAGAGATTAAGCAGGCAATGGAAGGAATGCTTGCTCCAACCGAAGAAGAAAAGGTTACTGGAACAGTTGAAATTAGAGAAACATTCAAAATCTCTAAAGTGGGAACCATTGCAGGCTGTATGGTTACATCTGGTAAGGTTTTCAGAAACTCTAAAATTAGACTTATTAGAGAAGGAGTTGTTAAATGGGAAGGTGAGCTCGCCTCTCTTAAACGATTTAAAGATGACGTTAAAGAAGTGGCAAAAGGCTACGAATGTGGTCTAAACCTTGACGGATTTAATGACATAAAAATCGACGACTACCTTGAAGCCTACGAAATGGTAGAGGTAAAACGTAAACTGTAGTACACCAACGCACATGCTTTTAAAGCGCGCTACACTCTTTTTATTGTTGGGTATAACAACCACAAGCATGGGTGGGTTTAAAACCTTTGCAGAAGCTTTAAATACAGAAGATTCGCAGGGTTTTATTGCTGAGCAAAAACCCATTGTTTCTTCAAAATCAGATACAGTCTATTTAAATCCAGAAGGTGAGGTTAGGCATGTTCTAGAGGTTGAACGAAACACGCGAGGATTAAAAGAAAACGTAAAGTACTATAGCACCCTTGTGGTAATAGGGCTTGTTGCAATAGGTGCAATTGGGTTTCTCATATTCAGGAAAGGAAAAACCGAGTAATTACCTGTAAATCTTTCGGTTGGGTTTAATTGGAATGTAGAAGTTTATTTGGTAATTCCAATGCCCAAGTGGCGACAAAGGAGCGGCATTTCTAGGCTTAGATTCAGCCTGAAGATTGTAGCCAATAGTTAAGGAACCAATCCAAAAATCAACGCCTACAAAAGGGTTCACAATAAACCGCCAAGAAGTATCATTTGGCAAAGTTCTAATCATTCCCAATTTAGCGCCACCGGCAAAGAAATAAGAGTACGAGCCACCAGCTTGAATTCCATACAAATCTTGATTAAAATTGAGCAAAACATTCGAAAAAAACCTTGCCCTATGGGTAAATCGGTATATGCTCTCGCTCTCAAATAGGGCTGTGTAGCCCAGGGAGGCAAAGCCTTTAGGCTCACCAAACATAAAGCGCTCATAGCCTAGTGAGATAGATGATTCATTAGGTAATTTTTGGGCTTCCGAAATAGAAAATATACCCAAAAAAATAAGTAGGAGAGAGGCTCTTTTCATGTTACTATTTTAGGCCTATTTCTCTTAAACGTTCGTCAAGGTATTCGCCAGCAGAACAATCTTCGTAGTGTTTAGGGTTGTTGGCGTCTATACACGATTCAAGGCAGTCTAGCCTCATTTCAGAACGCGGATGCAGAAAGAAAGGTATAGAGAAGCGAGATGTTCCCCACTTTTCTCTTGGCGGGTTAATTACACGGTGCGTGGTTGATTTAAGTTTATTGTTGGTTAACCGCTGAAGCATATCACCAACATTCACCACCAATTGCTCGGGCAAAGCTGTTACTGATACCCATACACCTTGCTTATTTAGCACCTGTAATCCATCAGCCGATGCACCCATTAAAAGGGTTATAAGGTTAATGTCTTCGTGCTGACCAGCCCTAACAGCGCTTTTAGGTTCTGATGTAATGGGTGGATAATGAATGGGTCTTAGAATGCTATTGCCATTGTGAATTTTATCGTCAAAATAGAACTCATTCAAACCCAAGTGAAGCGCAATGGCTCTTAGCATATATCTACCCGTTTTCTCAAGGTTTTGATAAGCTTCTTTGCCTGCTGTATTAAAAGCGGGAACTTCAGCTACATCAACATTGTCGGGATATTGCTCGGCTATAGAATCGCCATCTTCTACATATTGGCCAAAATGCCAAAACTCTTTTAGATCACCTACACTACTGCCTTTGGCATGTTCCTTCCCAAAACTGGTATAACCACGCTGGCCGGCAAGTCCGTCAATCTCATATTTAAGCTTGGTTTCTAATGGAAGTGCATAAAATTCTTGTACAGAAGAGTAGAGCTTTTCTGTAAGATTATCACTAAGAAAATGACCTTTAACAGCCACAAAACCAATGTTTTCATACGCGTTACCTAAGGCATTTACAAAAGCCATTTTACGCGATTCATCGCCACTTAAAAAATCATTGAGATCTACACTAGGAATACCTGCTAAAGACATAACCATCTATTTCGGGCTAAAATACTATTCAACTAACAGTATTTGAACAATTAAAGCGGGTTTTGAAAATCAGGTGGCATCCTAATTCACAAACCTATCTGCGCAACTAGAGCTGGCAAAAGCATCGGGCTTGGCTTTAAAAACATAACCCATACTTAATATGTAGCCCATAGCGTCAGACAATGCGGTGTTTGATTTAAACTTTGGGTCAGTGTTTATATCAGCATGCACTTCTAGCCCAACATTGTGTTTGTCAAGCACATCGCATAATTTGTAGGCAATGTCAATGCTTTTTCCAACTTCTAAAAGCATTCTTTCTTTTAAACCGATTGGGCTGGGTATGGTGTGATTGTTTATGAGCATAAACCCACCACTTCTTTTGCGTAAAAACACAATAACGGTGGCAAACTCAAATTTCCCGTGCACTTCTTGAGAATCGGTTCCAATGCAGATTTTAAGTCGATGACCATTGTTTTTTTCGCTTATTATAATCTTTTCAACTTCTGAAACAATGTCGTTTTCAATTCGCTCTCCTGATAGTTTTCGCCACATAGTAGTAAGGTGTTTTGCTGCAAACTAGCAGTTGCATTTTAATTAAATGTGAAGAGTTAGCCACAACCGTTAATTGCAAGTAACTGATTAGCAGTTATTAAATAGCTTTTGACTTAACAACCATTAACGCTGGTTTAACTTTTAACGCTTTGTTGGCAAACTACATTGCTGCTGTTAAATCAAAATCATTCTCACTATGAAGGGGTATTTTAAACCAATTACAGCGTTGGCGTTGGGAGCATTTTTCTCTACATCGCTTTTAGCACAAACCCAATTAAGGGTAATTGAAAAAACCAACGAAGAAGTAAACAAAGAACAAACAGAGTTTACTCCAGAGCAAAAGAAGTTGCTAGGACAGTTATTATCAGAATTAGGTGTTGAGGAATCAGTAGATGAAATACTTGAAACCAAAGATATTAAAATCGTTATTTCTGAACAAGCCGAACCAAGAACAAGGCACCACGCAATGCCCTTTGCATACGGTACCACAGCGTTTCACGCAATGCCAAACAAAGCGTTTTTAGGTATTCAATTCAACCAAAACAGCGAAGAAGGTCTGGTAATTGAGAAGGTGATTTCTAATTCAGCGGCGGAAAAAATGGGCCTTAAAGCTGGAGACAAAATATTATCGGTTGATGGTATAGAAATAGGAGAGAAAGGACTGCATTTAGCCCTGAAGGACAAAAAACCGGGCGGTGCAATTGAAATTAAAGTTGAGAGAGAGGGCAAAACACAAACTTTAAGTGGTGAGTTGGGAAAACGTGAGAGACCAAGTGAAGTAGAGATAAAAGAAATGTTGAAAGACATTGAGGTTGATATTGAAGAAATTAAAGAACAATACAAACTGCAAGCTCAGCCAACTAAACGAAAAATGTTGGGGGTAGAGCTAAGTGAAGTATTAGATGATAATGATAAAGTATTAGTTGGACGTGTAATTGAAAATAGCCCCGCAGAGGAAATGGGTCTTCAAGAAGGCGATATTATTAAGGAGATTAACGGCCAAACCATTGAACATATTAACGATGTAGTTGATGCCGTAAAAGCCACAGAAGTTGGCGATAAATTAAAAGTAACGGTTGAACGTAATGGCAAAAAAGTAAAGGCCAAAGGCAATATGAGTGAAGTGGAATACACCCCACAAGCGGTTTTCATGAACAAAAAAGTAATGAAGTGCGACGACGTTAAAAAGATGAATGAGCACTTTAAACCCGGTTCGGAAGATTGTCATAAAATCATAAAAATGCACGGTCAACACCCTGAAATGATGATACACCGCATGCAAATGATGTATGAGGGAGACCAGCAAGTATATATTATTTCTAATAGAGCGAAAAGCAAAGACAACAGCGCTGAAGAGTTTGAAATTGAAATAAATGATGCGTCTGACCAGGGTTTGCTGAACGTTTATCCAAACCCAACTGATGGCCTAATGAACATTCAAGTAGAAGTAAAAGATGGCGAAACCGGTAGCGTAAAAGTTTATGATGCTGGCAACAAGTTGATTTTCGAAAATGAATACAATGGAAATGGTGGCATGATTATGGAGCAAATAGATTTATCTACTAGCCCAGCTGGTGTTTACATAATTCAGTTTGAAACTGGAGGCGAAAAAGAAATTCAAAAGATAATCATAGAGTAGGAATATAATTCCTGTATCAGCCTTTTAAAAAGCCCGTTCACTAGGTGGATGGGCTTTTGTTTTATACTGTAAATACACAGGATTGTCTAAAAAATTGGTTGGTCATCCTGTTCCGATAGCTATCGGAACATTTCAGGATCTTGTTCATCTGGCTCTAAGTCGAATTTCTAGATGCTGAAACAAGTTCAGAATGACGGGAGTAATTATTTTTTAGACCGCCCCAGTTTAACTTGTGTTGTTCTATAAAAATTGGAGCTGTTATCGTGGTTTTAAAGTTCTATTTAAGCCTAAACTAGTAATTGGAGTTCTTCTCCCTTTGGGGGAAGTTAGATGGGGGCGGATCCTTGCCTTAACAACTCCTTAAACTCACTCAAAATCATGGCGGTTGCACCCCAAACCGTTTGGTTGTGCAGCCCAAAATATGGCGTTCTTATTCTCATTCCATTGGCCAAGTTTAGCGTAGTAGAATTAACCAGTTCATCGTTTAAAAGGTCTTGAACTTGGGTTTCGTAAACCTCATAAACTTCCTTTTCTTGGGGTACAATTAGCGGTGCATTTTCAACAAAACCTACAAACGGCGTAACCAGAAAGTTAGAAGGCGGAATAAATATCTGGGTCAACTTTCCCAGTATTTGAACGCTTTCTGCCAGCACACCAATTTCTTCTTCAGCTTCTCTTAGTGCGGTTTGTTCAAGGTCTGAATCTTGGTCTTCTGGTTTTCCACCCGGTAAACTCACCTGTGCACTGTGCACACCCTTGTATTGTTGCCGCATAATGAGTGGAAAATGCACTTCTCCTGCCCTCGGGTAAAGTAAAATGAGAACGGCTGCATCTTTGGCACTTTCCGGTTTAAAAACATCTTGGCTTCGTTGTCTTCTACCCTCAGGCGCCATTTTGAATTGTGCTTCTGTGCCGGGCAATGGCGCATTCAGCAGTTTTTCAAGACGATTAATAAAAAGGTTAAAGTTTGAATTGTAATTCATGGCCACTAAGGCAAAGTTCAGTTATAACTACATCTTTGTGCAAACGCTAACCAAACTTAAATGCATCCGGTTCTATTTACGTGGCATTTGCCAGAATGGCTAACCAATACCTTTGGGTTCTTACCTGCTGAAATAAGCCCAAAATCATACGGAACGCTCATTGCCTTGGGCATATTGGCTGCATGGCTTTATGCCAAGCGAGAAACCAAAAAGTTTGGTGTAAGCCGCGACACTATTACCGACATGTTCGTGTGGCTTATGGTAAGCGCTTTTGTAGGTGGAAAATTCTTTTTCTACTTAGAAGAGCCATCAAAACACTTGGCTTCTTGGGATGCTATGACTTCTAACCTTGGAAATGGTTTCGTTTTCTATGGCTCCATGTTGTTTGTAATACCTACACTTTGGTGGTTTTTTAGGAGGAAGAAAATTCCTGCCTTTAGAATGTTAGATGTTATTGCCATTGGCGGTGCCATAACGCATGCTTTTGGCAGAATGGGTTGTTTTATGGCCGGCTGTTGCCATGGCATAAAAACCAATAGCTGGTTGGGAGTGGTTTTTACAGACCCAGCTTGCAGAGCAAGACCACTAAACGAACCAATCCACCCCACTCAACTTTATAGTGTGGCCATGCTCATCATCATTTTGGTGGTACTTTTTGTGGTGAAAAAGCGCAAGCAATTCCACGGGCAATTATTCCCCATTTACCTAATGCTTTATTCGGTAGGCAGATGGTTTATTGAAGAATTTAGGGGCGATGAAGCTCGCGGAGACGATCTTGGCGGAAGTGGTTTAAGCCACTCGCAAGTGATAAGCCTAGTTATTTTTCCGGTAGCACTTGGCTTATACCTCTATATTAAAAAACGCTCAACTAATACCGAAGGTTTACCTGGAAAGGGTGACGGTGAATCTTAAATTCTGAAGCTTTAAATGGCTCGCCATCTATATGTGCAGGAACATTTTGTGAGAAGCTAATAGTTACTTTTTGGGTTTGGTGGTATTTCACCACACTCATGTTGGTGTGCTTACCAAAAGGAATAAAAAGCAACCGCCATATTCGTTGTGGAATAGACACTTTTCTAATCAAACAAACATCAACCAAGCCATCGTTTAGGCTTGAGCACGGTGTGAGTTTAAATCCACCGCCAAACGCCACACCATTGCCCAAAGTTGCCATGAACAAAGGCGTTGAGAATTCAACTTCTTCTCCGTTTTCGTCTTGCCAACTTACATTGGCAGGGAAGTGCCTAAAGTTGAACAAAGTTTTGAGAATGGTGAGCCAATAAGTGGGTTTTGAAATCTGGCCTTTTTGCCGAAGCTCATTTACGCGGTTGGCCACTTCGCCATCAAAACCAATTCCCACACCGTTTAGAAACAGCATTTGGTTGCAGTACCAGAGATCAACCTTTTTGGGTTCTGCAAACAGCGCCAACTCGAGCTGTTTCTCAAGTCTTTTTGGGTAGCCAACCGCCTGGCTAAAATCGTTTCCAGTTCCAATCTGCAAAAAGCCAATGGGTTTTTGGTATTGCGGATGAATTGCGTTCAACACTTGGTAAAGCGTACCATCTCCGCCTGCAACCACAAGTTGAGCATCTTTATTTGCTTCAATGGTAGCAATCAGTTGTTGAGCAAAATCAGCATATAGGGTAGTTTCAAAACATTGGTAAGTGAGCCCCTTCTTCTCTAAAAGCGCTTTGATTTTAGGCAAATGAACAGATTCCATTTTGCCATTCCCTGAAAAAGGGTTGTAAACCACCAACACGTTCGGCATGCGCCAAAAGTAGTTAAAGACTGGCTGGCTTCGACTCCGCTCAGCCACCGTGCAGCCTGCTGAAGCTTGCGCTTTGCAGTTGAACAAATGAATGCAATTAGAATAATCAACTAAAAGTAGGTAACCGCCAGGTGCCTGAGCGAAGTTGAAGGCCTGGGTTGGTTGGTAACCATCAAGTCGTCCGACATCTCGGAGATGTCGGACGACTCCTTCCGAACTTTTAAGCGAACGACCGAGCCTACTCGTCCGTTCAGGTGGGGATAGGTCGTCCAAATGGTGCCTGAGCGACTCGGTGCCTGAGCGAAGTCGAATGCAGGCCTAATCGATCAATTTTATAGAATGCGTCTCAGTAGCTGAGGCAAACCGAAAATCGCAATCATCAAAATCAGGTGCGCTGATGATGGGTTTGTAGTTGGTGGAGAAGCCAAATGGCTCTTCAGGCACCCCGAAGAAATTCTTGTCTAACTCAGTATTGCTGTTCACATCGTGAAAAACAGAAATGCTATATGTGCCAAAAGGAATTTGCCAAAAAGTATGCGAGAAATTTTTGCTGGTTACTGGTAACATTACCTTTTTAAACATCTTACTGGTGTCTTCAGGAAAACCATCTTCTTGGTTAAAAACAGCAATAAACATTTGGCCTTCAGCTTTGTGGATGTTAGAAATTTCAACCACCAAATTCCCTTTGCTTACCTTTTTGTTAAATGACCATAACACGGGCAACCCCAGTAGTAAACCAAACGTTGTCAGTTGTAGCTTCATTTGTTAATCGATGAATTATCAGGGTTCAACTTACTGAGATTTAAGATTGTGCGAATGGAGTTTAATATCTTTGAACCCAGAAAGTTCTCATTTTCATATATATTTGGTAAAAATGCAGATGCCCCGAAATTGTTCGGGGCTTTTGTTTTTTTAACACGTGGTATTCGGGTTTGGAAAATTGTCTGACTCGTCTTCAAATGGTCTTTCTGTTAAACAAGCAAAGTCTTTTTCTATCAAAATGTAGAGTTCACTTCCACCACCAATGGGCTGCATGTGGCTTATACCTACTTCTGTTTCGTTGCTACTCCAATGGTTGGCATCGTTTTCATTTACATAAACACAAACCCTGTTATCAGCAAAAACCGCCTTAGTTTCAGCACCTTTTTCAAGCGAATAATTAAGTGTTGAAACACCGAAGTTGATACTATCATCACAAACACCCCTATCGGCAAATTGAGCCACTTCTGTTTGCGATAAACGCAGCCTTATGCTGTTTCCTTTTATTCTTAGTTTCATGATCTAAAACGTTATTCTTTCTGGATTTGAGTAGATGTTAAAACGCGATTCTTTCAAAAACCCAATTAAGGTTTGGTTGAAATTCCTGGCTGTTTCAACCGCCAAACTTGAAGGCGCCCCAACGGCGGCAATTACTGGAATTTGCGCCAAAACAGCTTTTTGCACAAGCTCAAAACTGGTTCTTCCACTTACCAAAAGCAGGCAATTTGTTGGGTCAATGTTTTCCTGAGCTATTATGGCACCAATTAGTTTATCAAGCGCATTGTGCCGGCCAACATCTTCGCGGCAGAGTACTAATTCACCCTTTGTAGAAAATAGAGCGGCGGCATGAATTCCACCCGTATAACCAAAATTCTTTTGGTGGTTGAGAAGGGTAGATGGCAGTGATTTAATAGTTTCGGCTGCAACAAAATCATTCTGCACTAAAAGCGAAGAACAGTTTTGGTTTTCTATGGCTTCTATTGACGCTTTGCCGCAAACGCCACAGCTTGATGTCATGTAAAAGTTTCGCTCAGACAAATCTGCATTGAACTCAACACCGTCCTTAAGCTCAACGATTACGATGTTCTCAACCGCTTCTGACGTATCTACGTCTTCGCAAAAGCGAACCGTTTTTACATCGTTATACGATTTTAAAATGCCTTCTGTAAAGAGAAAACCTAACGCCAATTCAAAGTCGTTTCCTGGAGTGCGCATGGTAACCGAAATGGTTTTCTTTTGGCGTTTATGGGCTGGTCCAAACCACACCCTAATTTCCAGTGGTTCTTCGGTGGCCACCAAATCTGGTGTTGAAGCTCTTTCAGCACCTATTACCTTTTGAATTTGAACGCTATGAACTCCCGGTTTGGCCATTAAGCAATTTTGCGAGCCACCATTAGCCCGTCTCTAACTGGGATTAATACATTTTCAACCCTATTATCGTTCTGTATTTTTTGGTTGAACGCTCTTATAGCCAAAGTGTCTTTATCGTTTTTGTCAGGGTCAACCACTTTGCCGCTCCATAAAACATTGTCACCCAAAATAAGTCCGCCAATGGCCAATTTGTCAATTACTAAGTCATAATAATTTGGGTAGTTTATTTTGTCGGCATCAATAAATACCAAGTCGAATTGGTGCGGAATTTTTGGAATTTCTTCAACGGCATTGCCAATTATCAATTCGGTTTTGTGAAGAATACCTGCTTCTTGCCAGTAGCGGGTTATCATGTCTTCCTTTTCAGGGTCAATTTCAATTGAGTAAAGTTTGCCACCTTCTACTAAACCTTCGGCCAAACAAATGCCCGAATAGCCAGTGTAACTACCAATTTCTAGGGCGTATTTGGGTTTATGAATGAGCGAAAGCATTCTAATAACCTGCCCTTGTAAATGCCCGGCTATCATTTGTGGCATAGTCACTTTTAGGTGCGTTTCTCTATTAAGTTTTTGCAGCAGTTCGGGCTCGGGTCTTGAGTGATTGTCAATGTATGATTGTAGGTTTTCTGGAAGAAATTCCATGCTATTATTTATTGCTTAAGTAAATGAATTGGCTCATTTGGCCATCATTAAAAACTTGATTGGCCACGTTAAGAATTTGGTCAGCTGAAACACTTTCTATTTTATTCAAAATGGCTTCAATTGGCATTATTTGCCCATAGTTGAGAATAGCGCGTGCTGATGATTGCATTTTGTATGATGGATTTTCAACCAACATGGCTAACTGACCCTGCAATTGGCGTTTGGCAATATTGAGTTGAACCGATCCGAGCTTTTTGGTTTTTAGCTTTTTAAGCTCGCGCTTTATAATGTTTTGGGTTTTGGTTTGGTTGGCTTCGTCGCAACCGTATTGAATCATGAAAACACCGGTGTCTTCAAAAGCCGTATAAGCTGATGAAATATGGTACACGTAGCCATGTTTTTCGCGCACGTTTAGGTTTAATCTAGAGCTCATGCTCTGCCCACCAAGAATATTATTGAGTACCATTAGCGGAAAGCGGTTTTCATCAAAACGCGAATAGGCAGGTGAGCCTATTATTGAGTGCGATTGAAAGAAATCTTTCTCTTCGCTAATTGCAAAAGGGGCAGAAATAGTTGCGGGTTTTCTTTTAGTGGCACCATTGCTCAATTGAAGCTCGGCAAAATGTCGTTCGGCCAATAATTTAGCCTTGTTGAGTGTAACGTTTCCACAAATTGACAGCACTAAATTGGGTTGGGTGTAGAATTTAGTTCTAAAGTCTGCCAATTCTTTGCGCCCAATATTGGCCAACGATTCTGGCGTTCCTAAAATATTAAGCCCAAGCGGTTGTTCTTTATACAGATTCAGAAAGAAATCGTCATAAATGCTGTCTTCAGGACTATCCTGATACATTTCAATTTCTTCTAAAATCACCTTACGCTCTTTATCCAATTCTTTTGGGTCGAATACAGGATTAAAAACCAGGTCAGATAAAAGCTCAAGGTTTCTATTCAAATAGCGCTTTAAACTAGAAGAATAGAAAAAGGTATTTTCTCTGGTGGTATAGGCATTTATTTCTCCACCCACCGATTCAATTAAGTTGAATAATTGATAAGGCTTTCTTTTTTCAGTGCCTTTAAAAACAGCGTGCTCAATAAAGTGTGCTGCGCCGTTGTTGGCTTTGCTTTCATCGCGGGTGCCGGCATTAATGCCAACAGCACAATGCACCAGCTGGGTGCTTTTAACTTGTTGGTGAACTACTCTTAGCCCATTGGCTAGTTCAAAAACATTTATGGGGTCGCTCATATAAACTTGGTATAATGTTGGTCCATTTTTTGGGCCAAATCACGGTCTTTTTGGGTTACTTTATTGCCAGCATCATGGGTAGTAAGTTGCACGTGCACTTTGTTGTAAACGTTATTCCATTCAGGATGGTGGTTCATTTTCTCAACTTCAATGGCCATGCTGGTCATCCAACTAAAAGCGTCAATAAAGTTATTAAAAGTAAAGGTGCGTTCTAATTTCTGTGCTGACTCAGTCCACGCCATATCGACCAATTTCTAACAAAGGTATCTCGCTTATGAGTCTTACACTTACAAAAACATAAAGCCGCAAGGGGTTCAGCCAAATTGCCCTTAATTTGAAAGTATGAGAGCTCTATTTATAAGCCTATTGTTATTTACTAGCAGCGCATTAGTTGCGCAAATGCCAAATTGGGCAATTGAATTAGGTGGTGCGGGTTTTTATTTTCAATCTGATTATGAGATAACCAATGGCTTTACAAGCTTGTTTGGAACTAAAACCAATGGCAATTTTCAGAGCAGAATTGGCACTTACATTATGCCAAATCTTGGTGTGGGGTTTTCAACGCGTGGTTGGATAGAAAGCACCAAGATTTACGATTACTATGACAACTTTAACACCAATCAAAAAGTTGATTATGAAGCTCGGCAGCATATTTACACCTATGGGTTATATGCTCGCTATTTGTACGAGTTGTCTCCAACACTGGGTGTGTTTGTAAATGGGGAAATTGGACTGGGAAATGGTTACTTAGGCTACAACGAAGAAGATACTTTGGGCGGAATAGAAGAAGTGGTTGAAGATAGGTCGGTAGCATATAACTCGGTTGGTTTGGGTGTTTATTTGTTTCCAAGCGAGTTTATTCTCATAAGCGCACAAGTTAATCGGCACATGAGAACCGAGCAGTTCTCGCTTACCTTACCAAATGGCACTATACCCATTACCGAAAATTTTTCTGGCTACAGAGTTGAGCTTGGGATAGCTTGGATAATCGATACCGAAAATTTTTTCAGAAGATCGTCGCCCATTCCTAAGAATTCGAAATGGTAATTCCAATGTTAAGTTTTCGGAAACACAACGTTAAGTAAACCATAATGGCTATCTTGACGTTTCAAAATCCATAAACCCAATTTCCCTAAAAGACAGACAAATGAGAGCTCTTGTTATAGTCCTGATTGCAAGCATTTCGTTTTTAATTTATCTGGTAATGCAATTGGCCGAGGCGCCAGTAAGGGCTAATGTTAGAACCACCAAGTTCATGGACAAATTCTCCAAAAGGAGAGCGCAGAATTAAGCTTAACTTAGTTACCGTATTTCGTAATATAGTTTTAGTTCATACTCACCGCTTTCCAAGGTAATTATCCCATCTGCACCCTTATCGTTAAGGGTAGAAGTAAACGTGTTCATTACGTCTAGGTCTTCAGTTGGCGGAAAACCAAGAGTAAATCCAGCATCGAGCAGCCTAAATGTCCAACTCGACCCATCTAATTTAACCGGTCTATCTAATTGCCATTTTATGGGCAGGTTTGCTGCGGTGGCGTCATTAACCACATCGGTTTTGGTTAAATCTCTGCCAATTCCATATTCCAAAACAATATCGGGTTCTACACCAAAGCCATTTCCAAAAGGAAAAGGTGGTTCGGCATCCCAGGTTTCGCCGCTAGATTTGGTTTCGGCAAATGATAGAAGCTCCATGCCCAACAGGTATTTATCGCCTACATTTATTTCTTCAGTAATGCTATTAGAATCTGCATCGCCTGGGCTATAGGCGGTTAGTTTAATAGTGTACTTTCCTGCCTTTTCGTATGAATGAGTGGTGTTTAGAGCGTCATCAGTTTTCCCATCGCCAAAATCCCATCGGTATCTAATGGCCTTTTCAGAACAGTTTAACAAGGTAATTTCTTGGCCAGGACTAACGCTGGTTAAACTTACTTTGAAGCAAGCCACTGGAGGAGCACTGTTCCCAATTCCTTTTCCTTGTTCAACCACAACCGTTTTTTCTGACTTGGTAATGTCGGCCCTAGGGTCGGTAGGGTAGGCTAATAGGGTAATGGTATAAGTTCCTGCTGTTTTAAATGAATATTGAATTTCAGATTCCTTGCTAAGTAAGCTTCCATCGCCCACATAAATTTCTGTGTAAAGTGCGCCCTGCGAACAGCTTTTAATGGTAATGGTATCATCTGTTGTAAACTCTGTTTTACTAAGTTCTAAACAAGCTGCAGCTGCCGGACCAACTTCTTCGCTTGGGCTGCAAGACCATATACACGCACTGGCCAAAAGGGCAAGGAATACTAATCTCATAATAGAAATTTTATGCAAGGTAGTTCATTGGATTATTTTACCGATTCAGACATTTTGAAGCGGTTACTTTTGACAAATGATGAGATTTTTAAGCATGATACTGTTGGTAATTTTAGCGCATGGGTTATTTGCCCAAACTACCGTTGACACAGTTTCTATAAAAGTTGGTTGGGACACCATTCGGATTTCTTATCCAACTCGGGCTTTTTCAGTAATGAGTAATGAAGTAACCGAGTTGAGCATAATGGTTGAAGGGAAAAGCACATCACTTCATAAAAATCCGCATTTTGAAAAACCCATTTCGCAATTGATATTTTTAACAGAAGAAACTTCAGAGCTGCCCATCTATTCAGCCAAACCAACCGTGGTGTATGTGGAATCTTATAGAGGCCAGAGTACAAGTGTTTCAACAATGAACTCAGCCAACAAAAAGGATTGCGAATTGCCGCCTATAACCAAACAAATTCTTTGGCGCGAAGGGCTTAACGACCCTAAACCAAATCCCGAATCGCATACGGTTAACCATGTCATTATTCATCATAGTGCCACTAGTAACAGTGCAACTAATTATGTAGAAGCTGTGCGGAATATCTATTTATACCACACAGGCCAAAACGGGTGGGACGATATTGGATACAACTATTTAATAGCGCCTGACGGTACTCTTTTTGCCGGAAGAGACGGACAAGGATTAGCTGACGACAATATAAAAGGGGCGCATTTCTGCGGAAAGAATACAGGAACAATGGGTGTTTGTCTAGTTGGTGATTACACTGATATTGAGCCGAGCGCGGCCATGCTAAAAACGCTTCAAGAGCTTTTGGCTTGGAAACTTAAAAAAGACAATATTCAACCCTATATGGAGTATGAGCATCCGGCAAACGACCCAGAAGCAAAACAACTACCCACCATAGCAGGGCACAGAGATGGTTGCTCTACTGAATGTCCGGGCGAAATGACTTATCCCTTACTGCAACAAATAAGAGATAGCACTGCACAAGAATTAATTCGTTGTGGTTTTGCCGTTTCAGTTCAAGAATTTGAAAGTGAATTCACTCTAATTGAACTGCAAAACCACCCTGAAGTAAGGCAAATAATGTGTGTTGATATGCTGGGAAGAACTGAACCTTTTGATGCCGAAAATCCAACCCGAATAGCACCAAATATTATTTGCTATCAGGTATTTTGGCAAGATGGCACCGCAACCACAATAAAAGCCAGCACTATAATACGTTAAGGAATAAACTGCAGGAGTTTATCATAAACCTTGTTGTTTTCGTAAATACCTGAAAACACTTCTGAACCCGCACCGAAAGCAAAAACCGGAACATGAGAAGCTGTATGTCCACCAGTGGTAAAGCGGTAGGTTATGTCTTGGTAATCGTCTTTAACCACGCCACCAAATCCGGTTACAGGCGTTCCTGCCAATGAAAAGCCGCCAGTTTCATGATCGGCTATAGCCACTACCAAAGTATTGCCGTCTTTTTCGGCAAAATCGAGCGCAATGCCAATGGCTTTATCAAGGTCAACCAGCTCTGTTACAATGTATTCTCCGTTGTTATCATGGCCCCCCCAATCTACTTGAGAGCCTTCAACCATTAAAAAGAAAGGCTCATCTTTTCCACCTAAAAAATCAAGTGCGCGCTTGGTGGCTTTTGGTAAAAAATCGCTACGGTCTTCGCTCATTTTGGGTAATCCATCATCAGCCAATAAATAGCCTTGGCGTTGGCCATCAAGATCATTGTCAATAGAAGTTGTATCTAGGACAAACCCAGCTTTAATCAAATTTTGGTAAACATTGCGTTTATCGGGTCGTCTCATAAAATACTGCTTTCCGCCACCGGCAAAAAAGTCGATAGGTGATGTCGGCAATTGGTCAGCGATTTCATATGCCATTGACCGGTTTACCACGTGCGCAAAGAATGATGCTGGAGTAGCATGCGTTATTGAAGATGTAGAAATAATACCACTATTATACTTTTTAGTTGAAAGTAGTTCAACAATATTCTGCTCAGGCAATGAGTCTTTGTTTACTCCAATTGAACCATTGTAGCTTTTTTGGCCTATGGCAAATGCCGTTGCGCCCGCGCCAGAATCAGTTATTTTATGGCTCGAAGAATTGGTTTTACTTAGCCCAATTACAGGAAACCGCTCATAATTGGGTTTGTCTGGAGTGTTTTCAGCATACCAAAGCGATGAAATTTGTGAGAGGCCGGTTCCGTCGCCTATAATTAAAATAATGTTGGGTCCTTTAGCCTCTTTTAGTTCTGGTTCAACAAGAGGTGGTTTGTTATTAGAACAGGCGGTAAAACAGAAAAGTACTATTACGGCTAAAGTTAATTGAAGATTTCTCATGGCCTTTTATCTTCTTCAAAATTAGGAATCACACGTATGCGCCAAGGCTAATTTTCAATTAAGTAATTGCGGTTATCGTGGTAAAACCATTAGATCAAACTCAGTTGGCTCTCTAGTAATTGTGATGAAGAAAGTCATCAAAAAATATTATTCTCGTAGTGGCTAACATTTTTTGGGTTTATTACAATTAAGGTACACACTAGGCTAATAGTATCTATTGTATTGCAGGTTTTATGGGCAAATTATAGCAAAGCGCAGTTTGCTGAAAAAGGGTCTGCCTTAATATACAATAGCAAAGTAGAGGCGTTAAAAAAAGCTTCTACAGATTCAACACGCAGCATTAGAACGTTAGAGTTGTTGGGAGCCTTGAGATTAGTACGCGGCAATGTTGGCGATATTTACAATGCAGATGTAGATGCCCAAATGCTAGAAAAGGCAAAGAATTATGCAGAAGCGTCAAACTGTAAAACATGCCTTGGGTTTGTTGAATTAGCAAGCGCCTATGCAGTTCCGCCTGAGGTGGCCTATGAAAAAAGAATTAAACATTTTAACAAAGCCATTGATGTTTTTAGTCAAGCTAAAGAACCTGAATGGCGCGCCCTGTCGCAGGCGTTTAAAGGCCAGTTCTATTATCAAATAGGCGAGCGCGAAAATGGCATGTCTTATTTAGAGTCATCTCTGGTTGATTCAGCCTTATTGCCACACCAAGTAATGGCAGAATTGTATGATGAAAAAGCCTATGAAAGTTGGCGACGCGGAAGGTATGTAAAGGCAGGAGTTTATTGGGTGCATTGCATTAATTATCTAGAATCGGCCGACAGCCAGCAATTGCAAAATGGTTATTACCAGTTTTTTCCAGGTTATATTCTTTCACAAAGTAGGCAGCTGGCTGATGCCTATGGAAATTTTGGCTTATGTAAAAGAAGAACTGGCTTGTTAGATGATGCCATGTTGGCTTTCAAGCAATCATATAAGATTTACGCCCATTCTGAGTCGTTTGATGGCCAATCGTGGATGTTACAAATGTTGGCTGAGCTGAGCAATGACTTAGACAACCCTGAAGAAGCTTATAATTATGCAACCAAAGCAGTTGATTTGGCAGCCACCAAAGGGGGCAATGAGTATCTTAAAGTTTGGCTATCATACTATGAAACCCTAAAACTGAGTCTTGAATTTTATATAAGCAACAATAAAGCAAACGAGTTTATTCAAAATGCCAACAATTGCATTGACGCCAGTAGATCTCTGGCTATGAATGATTCGCTAGTAATATTCGCAACAGGCATACTCCAAATAGAAAAGGCTTGGGCTTTTCAATACTTAAATAATAAAGACAGTGCCGTTGCGTGTGTAGAGCGGGGTTTTGGCATAATTAGCAGAAACCCTGTGTATTTCACAGATCTTATTATGGTGAAAAGCGAAACCATAAACCACATGCTAATGGGGCACACAACGCTTGCTTGGGCAAAACCAAATGAAATAGAGCATAAGCAGAAAGTATCTGCCTTGCTTAATGATTTACCCGAAGATTTGAGCGATAGGGCGATATTAAGGGTGGCAGATTACTCGAGATTCTTTGGCGAAAAAGAACGAGCCCTAGACCTTTATAATAAACTGTATGAAAGAATTGAACCCACCAATTATACCCTCCTAAAAAGGCGGTTGTGCAAGCTAAGGTCTGAAGTATTAGACGAACTAGGAAGGAGCGAAGGCGCTTTTGAAATGCTGAAACTGTATAACCTTTATTCAGATACCATTAATAGGTTAAGCCATCATTCAGCACTGGCTAGAACAAAAGCCGGTTTTGAACAAGAAATTGGCGAAATGCGAAAAGCAGAGTTAGAGTTGGTTAATGAAAAACTAAATGCAGAGGCTTTATTGAGAAGACAAACTTTGGTGGGTGGTCTCATTTCTATAGCTATACTGTTGCTGGCATTTTTGTTTTATAGAAGGTATAGATTGGGAAAATCTCAACTATTGAAAACAGAACTTGAAAACGCAGAATTGATTAACAAACAACTAGAGTCTGAGAAGAACGAGCGGCTTCAAATATTAAAGAGACAAAGTGCCGAAGCAGAATTAAGAGAAAAGGAGAGGGCGGTAATAGAAACAGAACGAATGCTCGACAAGGAAAGGGCAGAAAGGTTAAGGCTTGAACTTCTTCAAAAAGAAAGGGAGCTAAGCGGCTATTCATTGCAACACATAAAGCACCAACATGAGCTTGAGGAATTAAAAGAAAAGCTAAAATCGGCAATGGAAACAACTGCAGATAGCAAAGCCATTGATAGACATTTTAAATCAATAGAATTAGCTGATAATTGGGATGAGTTTCAAATGCGAATGCAGAAAGTGCACCCCGCTTTTACAAAAGAGCTAGTGGATAAGCATCCGAGCCTTACACCCAACGAACGCAAATTGTGCGCGCTAATACGAATGAACATAACCACAAAACAGATTTCTGCACTTTTAAATAACTCGCCCGAGAGCGTTATTAAAGCGCGTTATCGCTTAAGAAAAAAGATGGAACTTGACAAAAACCAAGACCTTTTGGTTTACTTAGAAAACTTAACTGAATAAAAGTTAAAATCCAATTCTCGGTTGTTTACAGCTCTGTTTAGACGAAACAACCGATTTACTCGACGAACTTATTAAGCAAAATTGTGTCCATAGTTTGTCCATATTGCAAAACACGTTGAATAGACAAAATTTCGGTAAAATCGAATTGCTAACTAGGTGGAGGGGCTTGTTAATGGGCTAGGGGTAATTAGGCAGTTATTTCCATTCTCGGGTTTTCTACCGCAATAATTTTTAGGGTGAATAGAATAAACATTTCGCGTTTACATGCGCGAGCTGTGTTAGG
>JAGQWA010000250.1 GCA_020437725.1 Bacteroidota bacterium
AGAATAGCAAGGCGCATAGGGTGCCCCATTGCTTTGATCATTTCACCAGCGTTTTCTAGTTTTTCGTCGCCAAGTACATCGACAAGAGTTTTTACTTTTTTAGCCATGTTAGACTGTTTAATTGTTAATAAAGGATTTTACACTATCAAAGCAAAAGTATCTAATATTCTAACTAGAAATAACAATATTTCAAAAAAATATTTGCGCTAATGATTTTGATAGTGGCTTATTGATTAATACTTAATCAATTTCTTAATAGCAATTATACAACCTTTTTCAATTGCATGAACAGTATAAACCCCATTAATAAGAGGTTGAACGTTTATAATTGGCTCATTAATGATATTTTGAGTTAAAATCAATCTTCCAGTTATATCGTAGATTTCTACTTTCTCGATAAGGGCACTGGTTTTTATTGAAAAAAATGAGTTACAAGGATTTGGATAAATATCGAATGAGATTATTTTCTGATTATTTAGTTTTTCGTTAACCGATACTAAATCTTCATGTCCAAAAATTGGTCTTATTAATGGTGTGCCAATTTTGGTTGATCGAGTCCATTCTCCTGCGGTATTGAAATAGAGATTGGGGTTTGGTCTATTTCTATTAAAATCACCATAATTTCTATCAAAACCAACGTTGAAATTATATTCTTTGAATTGCTCCCAGCCAATATAAAAATCGCCATCAACATAAATGGGCTCTTCTAATTTATACAAGGCCCAGCCGTTTAGTACACTTGAATAAATAGGAGTTGCTCCTGTTATTCTCGCTAATTCTGACTCGCTGCCTTGTGGCAAAATTTTATCCCAAACTACCAAATTGAATTTTTGCGGACTGGCAATTTGCTCCTTAGCACTTGTAAAGCTAAACGCCAAATACCGCAAAGTATCAGGTAAAACGGCATTAAACTTTAAAGCCACACCACCACTTCGGGCATCTTCTAGTCCATATCCACCTTCAGCGGTTCCGTCGTCATAAGCGTAGTAGTTGCCAAAATGCTGAATAAAACTGTATTTGTGATTGGTGTTAACCAAATCGTTTGGTACAGCTTCTGCATTCAATTCAACTTCAAGTTTTAAATCGTCGAGAATTACACCATCATACCTAAACTTTGTTATATCTACGTAGGTTTCTAAAACCCATGTTTTACGAAGTCCTGGTAAAAATGTAGGGTTTTGACGTTGTTGTTCGTGGTTAATGAATTTGTTATTAGTAACATCAAATATGTTGTATCCAAGTTGCGGTAATTGTTCTTCAGGAGTTATATTATTAAAATGGAATTTAATGCTATCACTTACATAGGTATTATACGCCGCTTCAAATGCTTTAAATGGCATTGACGTATAAATTTTAGTAAGATAGTTGGGCTTTTGATACAGGGTAAAATCGTTTATATAAGTGCTGTTTATACTTCTGTTGGCGTCTACAATAATATAGTCAACATGCCAATGATCTAGCGCCCCTGTTGGATTGCCGTAGTTTCTGAATCTGAACTGAAACTCATCATGAAAATAGTTATAGCCAGTATCGTTAATCCAAACCATAATCTCCTTAAAACTCGGCTTATCAATGGTATCGGCCCCGCCATTTACAGCCCAAACGGTTTGCCAATTTGAAGTGTCTTTTTTCCATTTAAATTGCAAAATGAGCGAGTCAACATTTTCTGGATTTTCTCCTAATCCTTTGGCCTGAAAGAAAAAGCTTAAATAAACAGAGTCTGCATTTTTATAAGAGCTTAGGTCTATGAACTGGCTTGTTAAATTGTCGCAATACACGGGGCGAACTTTGCCTTGGTCGTTGTATGGATAACCGCGATGGTTTAAGCCATCAAAAGTTGCAACACCAATTGATGGTGCATTTACACTAAAATTGGCATTTACAAAAACATGATTGTCTTGCCATTTTTTTTCGTTTGGATAATAGTATGCAGTAGAAAAATCTTCAATAAATGGTAGATTTAAGGTGGTGTCTTTGGGTTTTTTATAACTTTTAAGTTGCTCAGCTTGAAGAGTTAATGCTGAATTAGAATAAAGCGGCTTTATCTCTTCCTGCCCAAATGCCAGTTGGGCCAAACAAATGAATAGGAGTGAGCTGAAAAAGGTTTTATTAGCCACCTGCTGTAGTGTCAACTGGGTTAATTGAGTCGTGTGGTGAATCATATAATAGGTTATAATTTTCTTCGGTAGTATAAATAAGATTAATTGGTTGCCCAGGCACTAAATCCTCACCAAATTCTGGTATGGTTTTGTAAACCACAAATGGTCCCTTTGCATCTTTAGGTAACGTTGGATCTGGTTTTATAGTACCAGTTACCAAACCACCCAGAAATAAAAAGCCTTTAGCTAATTCTAGATCCATCCCTTTTAATTCATAAGGTACCTTTAGGTCATTATCGCCTCTACCATTGCCTGCATAAACCACTAGTTGACTACCTTCTGGTATTTCAGTTTCAAAAGAAATTGAATCGCCTTTGTATTCTATTTTTAACACATAAAGAGAAAGATCTGGTTTATAAACTATGCCTTCTTCTTCGTTTATTTTAAACCCTCTGTTTCTTAATTTATAAGCAACATCTTGCGGAAACGATCTAAAATATTCTTTGTATTCAGCTAAATCGGTAGCTATTTTTCGTTTTGGCACATTGCCTTCGTTAATGGTAATGTAAATGGTTCTGCCTTTTTTTACCAATGTTTCGGCCGGTGGTTGTTGATCTAAAACAGCACCAAGTTTTGCGCTGGCGGAGTATTCTACTTCTTTAATAAAGTAGTTCAAATTACTGTTTTGGCAAGTTAGCTTTACTTCGTCTTCGGTTAATCCTTTAAGATTTGGCACAATAATAGATTCTCCATGAAGGGTTTGGCTGTGTAGTACAATATTTATTATCCAAACAACAAGCAAGCCTAAAATGGCTAAACCAGCCAACGTTCTGGCAAGTATATTCTGAAATAAGGCAAATGCTAATGCCTTTAACTTTTGGGTAATGTTAGACACGGGCTAATTCTTTATTTTTTGAAATTCCGTATTCAATAATTCCTTCTAAAAACTCAAAAGGTTTATAACCAGCCAATGCTGCTTGATGAAAAATGGCTGTTGCCGGAGTTAATCCGGGTAATGAATTTATTTCTATAACTACCACTTCAACATTTTCTGGGGTAAAAATTCTTACAAAGGCATCTATTCTGCAATAACCTTCTACATTGGCAATGGTAGCGGTTTTTCTAAGTTCTTCTTTTACTATGGCCGAAATTTTGGCATTGTCTATTGGGTTATCGGCATAGCGTGCTGGTGTAAGATTTTGCCCTTGGCCTGCCAAAAACTTCTCTTCAAGCGATAGAATGCCTTCGCCAGCTACTGCCTCAGATGCTTCAAAAACTTCAAACTCCATGCTTCCGTCTGGTTTAACCTTAGAAAGCATTCCACCAGTAATTTCTAAAAATCTGGCCGCACCATTTTTACCAATTAGGGATTCAACCAAAATGCCTTGCTTAAGTGGAAATTCTTCATTAGCCTTCAGGTGAAGCTCTTGGCACATTTGCTCAGTTAAAGGGGCGGTTTCTCTAAAAATGGCTTTGCAATAACTGGCCAGTTCTTCAATTGTATCTATTTTCTTAACCGCCGAGCTACAGCCGTCATCAGCTGGTTTGGATATTAATGGAAAGTTAAATTCGTTTGCAATTTGTTTAACAAAGGCATTAGAATCAATTTGCCATTCAGATTTGAAATACATTTTATGGTCTGCCACTAATATTCCGTTAGCTCTTAACTTTTCGTTGGTTTCAAACTTATCTATTGTTAGTCCGGCAGATGCAGGGCCTGAGCCATTGTAAGGAATTTGGTATTGTTCAAGTATTCTCGATAAGGAACCGTCTTCGCCTGGCCTACCGTGCAATGCCATGAAAGCAAAATCTATTTCACATTTCAAGTCTTCAACAGCTATTTCTTTTGGGAAAAAGTCATAGTCAGCATCAGCAAAAAGCTTGGTTAAGGCTTCACTCTCGTTAATAATAGCTTGCTGAATGGGTTTAATCTTGAATTGCTCAATTTTTTCTTTAATATCATCAGCATTGTCTTTGAGCATAATGTTTACTGGAACTTTATATAATCGAAGATTCTCATCATTGTCGCGAGTAAGAAATATAGGAACTGGTTGATATTTTCCGCTTGAAGAAAGCTTTTCAAAAACATTTCTACCGCTTTCTACAGAAATATGGCGCTCGCTAGAATAGCCACCAAAAAGCACACCTACTTTAGGTAGTTGTTTATTTACATTTTCAGCTTGGCTTAGCTGGTTTTGAAGTTTTTCTAATAATGGTTTATAGGCAGTTGGTTGAAAGGCTGTTGCAATTCTTTCGTTTAACGATTGATAAATGATGTAAGTAAGAAACTGCGAAGGGTTTAACCCAATTTCGGCTGCTTGATGAAAGAAAAACGAAGATGGCATCATGCCCGATGTAGTGTTCGGATCATTCAAGAAAACATTTCCTTCAGCGTCAACAAATCCATCAATTCGGGCATAAACATTAAATCTGAACGATTTATAAAGCTCTGCGCATTGTTTTCTAATGGCGTTAATATGCTCATCTGGAATTTCAATTGGGGTAATTTTTCTTGTAATACCAGGAAGGTATTTTGCACGGTAATCGAATAAGGAAGTTGACTTTCTAATTTCGGTAGGTGGTAAGGCCACCACTTCATTATTGGTGTCTCTTACAACAATGCAAGAGAACTCTTTGCCGTGCAGCATTTCTTCGACCACTATTTCAGTTTCGGCATAAATGCTTTCTAATTGGGCAGAAAGGCCATTAGAACAAGCATTATCCAACTCTTCTAGAAGATCATCAGGTGTAAGTACCAATTTATTGTTTAGAAGCATGGGGCAGCCCAAGCCATGTTGCAAATCGGTGGTTTTTCTAACCCATTCAACTTTTTCAGATTCTGATTTGGAGTTCCATTCAGAACCAGCAAGCGAAACCCTAAAAAACGAGCTATTAACTATGCGTCGAAATTCACTTTCATCTTCAACCTTTAAAAAATGAACACCAATTGAAGAACCTTGGGATGAAGATTTTATGACTACCGGAAAATGAAGTTTTTCCTTTACTCGACTAAAACATTCATTTGGTGAATTATCGTATTCAGTTCTGGTAAAAGTGGTGAACTTGTTAACGGCAAACCCAGCTTTTTGCATTAGTTCTTTTTGAACAGCTTTACTAATTCCAATGGCAGAAGAAAATATTCCTGAGCCTGAATAGGGAATAT
>JAGQWA010000251.1 GCA_020437725.1 Bacteroidota bacterium
GGTTGGGCCTGTTTTGTCTTTTGTGGTTACACTCACAATGTTAGATGCAGCCGTGCACCCACTCATAGAGCTTGAAACGCTAGAAAAAATTCGATAGTCGCCACTTAAATCGCATCCTGATATTTTTACAGAAGTGGCTGTTGTGGTGTCAATATTTACAAATGCGTTGCTTATGCGTTTTTGCAAGAAATAGGTAGAATTACCTACAGGCCTGTACTTACTCCACGAAAACTCTACTTCCTTGTCGCTGTTTTCTTTTATTTTGAGAATTACATTTTGTAAACTATCTGAAGGTTTGCCGGGCAAATTGCAAGCATTTTCTGTTTTCAAGTAATATCGGTAAACACTGACATTGCCATTTTTAACAGAAGTGTCAACATAGCTTGTTTTTGTGCTATCGGTAAACGTTTGTACTAGTTTTCTGGTGCCGTTGGGGTTAAGCCTGTATAAATGGTAGCTTTTAAATGCATTTTTTAAATTGGTGGCAGCATTCCATGATATTTCTAGATTTCCATTTGTAAGTGCGCTAACGCAGGTTAATGGCGGCGGACCGAGAATAGGTTTTGAGTTTACGTATATAGCAAAGGTTCGTTGAAGGGTATTGCAACCTTCGTCGCTCATAAAAATTGAAATTAAATGAGGCGAAGTGTAAGTGATGTGGTCACATGTTGGGGTCCAACTAAATTCTTGGCTTATGCTTTTGTAGCCCACAGTATCTCTAAAAACAGCATATGGTGCCGGAGCAGTGCTTCCTGGACCACCAAAAATGTTGCCTACAGCTTTTAAATAAAGCGAATCTTGGCTATCGGTTCCACTAAAGGTAAATTTTACAGTAGAATCTGGGTCAACATAATAATTGGTTTTACTACCTGATGTAAGCTTTGGAGGAGAGTTAGAAGGGCAAGTGCCAGAAATAAACTGTAAATCTCGCCTTATAGAACCCAAATACTCGGCTTTTCGAGTAACTGGGTTAACTCTGTATTCTGATATTTTTATGGCAATAACGTAATTACCAGAATTGCTAGGGTTGGCAATTATTTCGCCCGTTTTTGGATTTACACTTATTGTACTACTTGTAGAGCCAAAAGGTTTTGTAACCGAATAGCCAGTTTGGTAAGTTACGTTTTGGTAAACATCAGCATAGGGTAGTGGCGGGTCGTTTGGTCCATTAGGGCTGGGCGCTGCTTCTGAGCATTCTTCGGGCGATAATGGCGTTACATTTTCAAAGTATAATGAATCGCCGTCGGGGTCAAAAGCTACGTGGTTAAATATGTTGGTTATGCCTTTGCAGAAATAAGGAACTGGTGCAGTTAAAAACTGTGGCGAAGAGTTTTTGTATTTCCAACTTGGGATTTCTGCCGTCCAAACCAAACCAAAAGGCCTGTTTCTAGTAGAAGCGCAAGGCCTAAATCTAGTTGGGTCGCAAGAGGTGTTATCGCTACTCTGCACACAACGGCTTAGGTTATCAATGGCGTGGTTGCGCTCCATTCTATACCACGTAATAATATAACCATCGGGGTCGCCACCAAGGGTAATGGTGTCAATATACTCACCTGCCTCTATACACACGCCTGATGGAGTAACACAGTTTGGTGCTTCTGGGTTTACTTTAAAGGCCCCTTTTGCTGTTAAACTTATTCTTTTGCCGTAGTTGTAAACTTGTTTAGAGCGTTTGTAATATACCCAATAAGTAATATTAGCATCAATATTAGCTTGCCCTGAGTTGCAATCTCTATAAACCAAAAATTTTATTTCATAGGTACTGTCATGTAAATGCTTATAGGTTAGGTCGCCACCCATTACGTGGGTTGCTTTTGTATTTGTTGCTGCTAACAATGAAAATAGGAGTAAAAGTGGGAGTAAACTTCTCATAGCCAGGCCTATATTACTACAGAAAATTCACCGGCAAATTACTTTAAAAAATTGGCCTTTTTGGTATAATTTTCCTAACAAAAAAGCGAATAATAAAGTGTTTAAAGCAGGTGCTCGTGGTTTCTTGCAGCAAAGCTATTGCCGCTATTTACAACCAAGCATTTTTGAGGGCTTGCAATGTGGTTAAGCAAGTTTTTTATGGCGTGAAAATGCTTTGCCCCATAAGGAAGGTCTAATAGTATGCCTTCTTTCTGCATTATTAGTTTCCATTCTTGAGTAATTGTATTGTTAACAGAACCAAAAGATTTTGCCGTTACCGGAAAATGATGATGAATTTGCAAGGGTACTTTATCAATTTTGAAACCTTTCTTACTTAAATAATTATAGACCCTATCTAATTGTAAATCAAATAATTCTTTACCACCTGCAATATGTGTAATATGAATGTTTTTTGGTTGATGAGTGCAAAAAATTAAACCTGCACAGCATACTGCCGCGGTAAATGATGTGCCAGCATCTAAAAATAAATGGTCGAGGTTATTGCCATTTTCCTCTATCCAACTATCAATTTCAACCGGCAATGTTAAAACGCCAGCAATGCTGGCATCTATGCTTGCGCCTTCTGGTAAAATAAAATAATCAGGGTAATTCATTCTAAGCCACTTTTCGTGGTCATTCCAGCATGCTCTTTTAATGGTAATAAGTTTATTGCCAACAAGTTGCTTAAGCCAAATTCCATTTCCTTTTAAGTTTGAGTTTGATTCTTTGGCAATAATTAAATATTCAATATCAAACTCAATTAGCATTTGGGCTAAGCTAACAAGATTGTTAGAGTGCACACTCCCAATTGCGGCTATTGGCTTGCCAAGATTCTTTAAATATTGAATTAACGAAAGGTATTTTCTAAGTTTTGTGCCAATAATGCCTGATGATAATTCGTCGTCGCGTTTTATAAAAACATGGTGGCTACCAAAGTAACTATTAGCCTTATGTACTCTTGATTTTAAAGGGAAATCAGGTAGTATTGACTCTTTTACAAACGCTTCAAGTTTTTTCATTTGCCGTTAAAACGCAAAAACCCGACGGAGTGTCGGGCTTATTGCTTGGGTTTAGTTTAGGGACTTATGGATTGAATTTGGGTATGGACAAATTAATCGTGACGAATATGATAAAAAACGAGCGCTTACGCAAATTTTAAGCCTGATCATTTAGCGCAGTTTAGAGAAATTTGCAATCACAACAAGAAAATGACCAATATTTTAAATCATAAGGTTCTAGGCCAAGGCTCATCTCTTATAATCATGCATGGTCTTTTTGGTTCATTAGACAACTGGATAACCTTAGCAAAGCAATTTGCCCAAACTCGGCAAGTGATATTGGTAGATTTAAGAAACCACGGAAAGTCGTTTCATAGCAGCCAAATGAATTTCGATTTAATGTCAGCCGATGTGGTGAAGCTAATGAGCCATTTGGGCATTTCAACCGCATCAATTTTGGGGCATTCAATGGGTGGGAAAGTGGCCATGCAAATGGCGGCAAAACACCAAAACTCTGTTGAAACCCTTATAGTGGCAGACATTTCTCCCAGAAAATACCAGTCTCGCCATAACGAAATTATTAACGCGCTTCAGTCATTAAATCCAGCTGAATTGACATCAAGAAATGAAGCCGACGAACAATTAATGCAAAAAATCGAAAGCTTCGGTGTTCGTCAATTCCTTCTAAAAAATCTATCTCGAACAAAAGATGGCAGTTTTGAATGGAGAATGAATCTTAAAGGAATTGTGGCCAATTATGAAAACATAATTGATGCAGTTGCTCTGGAGCCAACTTTCGAATGGCCAACCCTATTTCTTAAAGGTGAAAATTCGAACTACATCTTAGAATCAGATGAAACTGAAATTTGGAACAGCTATCCAAATGCTGAAATTGAAGAAATAAGCCATGCAGGCCATTGGCTTCATGCCGACAATCCAGCAGCGTTTTATAAGATTACTGAGAAATTCTTAACTCAGAATGTACTTTAGTTAGCCGCTTCAATGGCTATTGGGAGCATAACGTTTTCCCACTTCATATTAAGCGTAACTTGTTTCGTACTGTTTTTATTAAATGAGAAATTCAGCATTTCAGTCATATCACAATTAGTCGGAGTAACATCAAAACGCAATACGTCTTGTTTCTTGTGTTTATCATATTGAAAAGCACCCCATTGGTCAAAAACCCTATTTATTATTACTGTCCAAGTATTTTCTGATGGAATGGTGAATAGCGCATAGCGGCCGGCATCTATACTTTGGCCATTAATAATGGCTTTGTTACTAAGCTCTATCATGGTGGCTTCGTTAGCACCTGTTCGCCACACTTGGTTAAACGGCACTAAATCTCCCCAAATATTTCTCCCTTTAACCAAAGGTGCGCTGTAATGAACGGCAATAATTAAATTCTTTAAGTCTGTGCATATTGCACTTTTGGCAGGGCTTGCCCTTTCTTTTAAATCTTCGCTAATCCAGGCAGGGTTGGTTTGGCTAACTTGAAATGAATGGTCTTTAGATTCAGCCACAATGTCGTGGTTTAAACCAAAATTCTTAAGCGTGCATGCTGATAGGGTAACTGCAATGAAGGCGGTAGTTGTAAATATTCTACACATGGTTTCGAAGGTATTAAGTGTAGAATTACGCAACAAGAATCTTAAGTGAATGATTGCTAATTGTGCCACTTAAATTCGCGCCAATTTTAGCGAAATGAGTTTAGCATCTGAAATAAAGAGACGAAGAACATTTGCGGTAATAGCCCACCCTGATGGTGGTAAAACAACTTTAACTGAAAAACTATTGCTCTTTGGGGGAGCCATTCAAGTTGCCGGAGCTGTTAAATCTAATAAGATAAAGAAAACCGCTACTTCTGACTTTATGGAGATTGAAAAGCAACGTGGTATTTCGGTTGCTACTTCAGTTATGGGGTTTGAATATCGTGGTCAAAAAATAAATATTCTTGATACGCCCGGCCACCAAGATTTTGCAGAAGACACGTATAGAACCCTAACCGCTGTTGACAGTGTAATTGTAGTAGTAGACGTGGCAAAAGGGGTTGAATCTCAAACTGAAAAATTGGTTGAAGTATGCCGCATGCGCGATACACCAATAATCGTTTTTGTTAATAAACTTGACCGCGTTGGTAAAGACGCTTTTGACCTGCTCGACGAGCTAGAAGAAAAACTGAACATTAATGTTATGCCGCTTTCTTGGCCAATTGGTCAAGGAAAAGACTTTAAAGGAGTTTATAATCTATATCAAAAGAATTTGGTGTTGTTTAATCCAAGCGGAAAACAAGATGATACCGCCATAAAAATTAATGACTTGAGCGACGAAATTCTTGATAAAGA
>JAGQWA010000252.1 GCA_020437725.1 Bacteroidota bacterium
CCTACAAATTCTAGTTGTATTGGATGCGCCGTATTTCCTACAGAAGTCAAATTCACTTTGGTTCGTTCATTCAAAATACCAGTAAGCTGTCGTACTTCTCTAGTGTTCGTTGTGTGTATTTTATCCAATTCAAACGGTCCAAACCTAGCAACTAAAGGCTCAATGATGTGTACTGCATATTTTTCCCAAGATTTGGGTGTAACGGCGTTGATCATTCGCAAATCACCCAGCTCTTCCTGCTCAGCAACTGACAACATGAGCTCATCAGCATATCGTAACGCCGAACAGGTAAATAATTGTCCTTCGTATTGC
Organism: Bacteroidota bacterium; assembly: GCA_020437725.1. Taxonomy (GTDB): domain Bacteria; phylum Bacteroidota; class Bacteroidia; order CAILMK01; family JACPUW01; genus JAGQWA01. Next base: position 313 of record JAGQWA010000252.1, read on the forward strand.
TGCCAACTAAGCAGTGTGTCAAGATTCTTCATGGAATGAGCCACGGGCTTGTCAATATAAATGGGCAAACCTGCTTGTATAAATTCCTTCGCGAAACCCATATGGTTTTCAGCATCATCACGTGCCAGAAGTACACCATCTACTTCAGAGAGCATCTCGAGCTTATCAGCACAAACATTGGCAATTTTGGCTGATTTGGCTATGTGATGTGATACTTGTAAATCCTGAGTCCAAACATGGGTAACTAAAGCATTATTAATAAAATTATTAGGATAGGCTTCTTGTTTTAAATAGGCTGGAATAGCAGGAAACGGGCATTCTTCCATTACTGACGTATAACCGTTCATAATGGCCGACCATGAATAAGGATGGCCATTACCTTCGCTCATTCCTATTACTCCAAGCTTTATTTTTTCAGTCATTACTTCAAGTTCCAATTTGTGGGTAGTATCACATTCTGATCATGAACTATTAATTCATTCAAAAGTGATTTTAAAGACCGAATGCTTTCAATATAATTTAGAACTGTGAGGTTATCCGCCAAATTACCTATTGAATCAACCCCAATTACAACGGCATCGATATGTTCTTCGAGCAAGCAATAGCCTAATAGAACATTACTCAAGGGTATATGATTTAATCGAGCTAGGTTTTGCACCTTGGCAATCTTATCGGCCACAGAGTTAAATTGTTTGTGTAGTTGCTCTATTGGCTTAAAGAAAAGTCCCTGTAGAAATGCCGAACGCGTATGAATCTCTACTCCTCTTGCATGCAGTTCGGGCATTATTTCTCTAAAACGCTGGTCGAAAACGTTAAAGGGAAACTGAACAAGCTGAAAATCGACTTTGTTATCAAATAGCAAATTCAGATCATCAACATGATAAACTGAAAACCCAACTTTTGTAAATAAACCATCTTGCTGAGCGCGGTGTAGTTCGTTCAATAGCTTGGGTTGTTCTCTAAAAGCTTGAATGTGATGAATTAGTACACCATACAATTGACCACCTAATTTTTCTGCAGACAATTCTAAAGCTTTTCTAATCTGTGTGTGATCAACACCATGTGGCACTTTGGTTATGCATTGAAAACTTTTGTTTCCTGATTGGTGATAACTTCCAATTTTATCTTCCGAATCGCCATATGCCTGAGCAGTGTCAAGAAGCCTGATGCCGCTATCAGATGCATATTTTAAAACTTCGTTTACACTTTTCTGATTTAGCTTTCCTACAGAATTATTAATTCCATAGTCTAGCCCAAACTGAACAGTTCCCAGTACTAATTTGGATGCTAAATTCATTTTCCTTTTAGTGCCGAAAAAGTTAAATTGTTTTTAGATCGCCAATGATTGAAGTGCTCCAAGACAACTTCGATCATTCTGGGAATAACTTGAAAGTTGGTTTTAATTGCATCACTCAGCATTTGCTTAGGTAGTTCACTTCCTGGCAATGGTAGCTTCAAATTAAGTGCGTTGTGGATACGTTTAAAGCTTGAAAAATCAACTGGAGCCATTTGATCTATCCAAGCATATGCCTTCTTTAAACTGTCTTTGTTATGAATTTGAAGATGTTTTACTTGATTTCTATTTGAACTAACTGCATTATTAATTTGAGTCATTATCTCGTCGTTAAAATCAAGCTCCAAAAAGTCAAAGACTTCTTTGAGAGTGTTTTCAATACTCTGGCATGTTTGTTCAAACTCCATAAGCTTGAACTTAAAATCATTATTTTTTTGTGTTAAGTATGCTAATCCTATTTTCCGGTTTAAAGCCAAAACAACTGTAGCTCTTTCTACTCGGTTTTTCGGCAATTCCACAAAATCTTTGAATTGTGGATGGGTATAGGAAATGCTTTGGGATAACATTGAAAACTCCTGTTCTGACCATCCTGAAATACCGCGTTTAACTCTAATATAGCTGTTAACAACTGCCGCAAGATGGCGATCAATATATATGATGTAGTCGGGTTTAAACACCTTGGAAAACCATTGAACCTTGCTGATTTTCGGTGTTTTTATAATTAAATGCTTTGTTTCACTACCTGAGAAATAGTGTTTTATCAAAGCATTAAGGTGTCGGACAAAAACTTCTTCGAATTGACTAACTTCATCAAAAACCGCTTCATTTAAATAAAGTGCATTGTGCAAGGCTTGTTCTCCTGCTATATAGTTTGCAGCCAAATTATAACAGGTCTCCGAATCTGGTAATTGGGGATGATATTTCTTAGAAAAAGGCTCAAAAATGTAATTTACTTCAGGATGACTACCAATCATTTTCCCTGTCCAAGTGGTACCTGAACGAGGCAAACCCGTTAAAATAGTTAACTTATTACACAGTAGCTTTTCTGATGCCATTAATTAGCACTATTATCTAAAAACTCAACTACTTTTTGAATAACATATTCTTGCTCTTCATTTGTTAAAGTAGGATACATTGGTAAACTTAAACATTGATCGTAATAGGCTTCGGCGCTAGGCATGTCTCCTTTTTTCCATCCTTTTGCCTGGTAATATGGATGCAGATGTACTGGAATATAATGTACTTGAGCAAAGATTTTGTTTTCTCGAAGATGTTCGTACAAACCTTTTCGATCAGCCACTTGGACAATAAAAAGGTGATAAGCGTGAAACTGATTAGATGGAACATCTTGAATGGTAATGGAATAATTTTCAAATGCTTTCCTATAATTTAAAGCAATTGTATTTCTTCTATTTAAACTGTCATCCAGTTTTCGTAATTGGCTTTCACCTAATGCGGCTTGAATATCAGTTAACCGGTAATTATAGCCAAGTTCAATCATTTCATAATACCATCCACCATCATTTTTACCCATTAATTCTGGCGATTTTGTGATGCCATGTGTTCTAAGCAATTTAATTTTATCAGCCAAAACATCATCATTGGTAGTTACCATTCCACCTTCACCACAAGCAATGTGTTTAACAGGGTGAAACGAAAAAATCGTGCAGTCAGCGTATTTTCCGTTACCCGCCTTATGCTCTTGTCCTTTTGAGTCTGAGAAACGTGCCCCGGGTGCATGACATGCATCCTCAATAATCCACAGGCCGTGTTTTTCAGCCAATGACTTCAGTTTTTCGAGGTCCACCGAAAGGCCTGCGAATTCCACCGGCACTATTCCACTGAAATATCCTGATGGGTGGGTGTTTAACAGGCTCTCCAATTTCTCAAGATCCATGAGCAAGGTCTTGGGATCAATGTCACAGAAAAACACTTCTCCCCCACAATATTCAATACAATTGGCTGATGCCGCAAATGTGATTGGACTAGTAATAACCCTTTTCTTTTCAGCTCCTAAGGCCAAGGCGGCCAAATGAAGCGCTGCTGTACCGTTACTTACCGCTATTGCGTGCTTTGCGCCAATGTATTCAGCAAAGGCTAATTCAAACGACTCAATTGCCGGACCCTGTGTAAGATAATCAGATTGCAGTGTTTTAATTACTGCATCTATGTCAGTTTGGTCAATATGCTGGCGACCGTAAGGAATTGAATTAAACATGGAAATTTGGATCTACGTGATCAATTATAAGTTGTCTAAGTTCAGATACGGTAAGCCATTCACTATTAGTTCCAGAATTGTATTTAAAGTTAGGCTCTACGCGCTTGGCATTAAATTCCTTCATAAAGTCATTTTCTGTCCAAACACTATCTTGAGGACGTATAATATAATAATTGCCAACATCTAAGGTGTAATAAGAATCGGACTCTGTTATCATTTCTTCGTGAATCTTTTCACCAGGTCTAATACCTACAACTTCCTTTTTACATTCAGGACCAACAGCTTCGGCAACATCTGTTATTCGATATGACGGAATTTTTGGAACGAAAATTTCACCTCCCCATGCATTTTCTATAGCGTATAACACCATGTTAACTCCTTCTTCCAGAGTTATGTTAAACCGTGTCATACTTTCATCAGTTATAGGTAAAATACCATCTTTTCGTTTATTAATAAAAAATGGAATTACAGAACCCCTTGAACCCATTACGTTACCGTAACGTACCACAGAGAACTTAATATCTTTCCAGCCACGCATGTTGTTTGCAGCCACAAACAATTTATCGGAACAAAGTTTTGTAGCGCCATATAAATTTATAGGAGCCGCTGCTTTATCTGTTGAAAGGGCTACAACATTTTTAACCCCTCTATCAATGGCAGCATCAATTATGTTTTGAGCACCTAAAACATTTGTTTTAACAAACTCCATTGGATTATACTCTGCGGCTGGAACTTGTTTCAACGCTGCTGCATGAACAACAATATCAACATTTTCGAAGGCTCGGAAAAGTCTATCCTTATCCCTTACATCTCCTAAAAAATAACGCATATCAGACCCATCAAATCCATTATTCTGCATTTCGAACTGTTTTAGTTCATCTCTGCTAAATACGATAACTTTCTTAGGACTATATTTTTCTCTAATAATTTTAATAAATGCTTTTCCAAATGAACCAGTACCACAATTTACTAAAATTGTTTTACCGTTTAATAACACTTCTACTTTTTTATTAATTGATAAAGTTGTTTAGGTGTTCGGTTAACTATTAAAAAAATAAGTACAACCGATATAATTAACCTGCAAAAAATGTCCAACAAGAAGCTAAAATCAGCCTCTTGAAGTCCAAAATATAATAGCCCTGAAAGAACGACCAGCAAAATTTTCCAAATTATTTTTGAAATGCCTGTAACATAGACCTTTAAGACATATTTTACTACTATAAAGGTCATTAAAAATTGAATTACATAAGCTATTAATGTTGTAAATGCTGCAGCTTGCATTCCATAAATAGGAATTAGCCAATAGTTCAGAATTACATTTATAACCCCGCCCAATATTATAATAATAGAAGAATAAACAGTTTTTTTAACCAGAGAAATACCCCGCTTATAG
>JAGQWA010000253.1 GCA_020437725.1 Bacteroidota bacterium
GAAAACAACTACGTAATAACTGGCGCTTATAGTTATTCAAGTGAAGATGCATTATGGGTATGCAAAGTATCAGGAAGTACAGGGGCTATACAATGGTCAAGATCGTTTGAGTTTGACGACACTTATCAAAGTGGGTTTGACGTGTGGTATGAAGGCTTTGATATCATTCAGACTGATGATGAACAATATGTCGGGTTGAACCAACCTTTTCAGCATGATGGATTTAGTGACGATGGATACATCGTCGTAGGTTCAAAAGATATAGTTACTGGAACCCCATCAGTACATTCATATAGCGCGATAGCGCTCAAGCTTGACTACAGTGGAAATTATGAAAATTCGAGTACTTATCATGCTAATGGCGGGTCGCCACAAACAGAGTGTATTGGTTTTTCAATTATTGAAACAGATAACGATGGAGATGGTTTAATGGATAATGGTTATACCATTGCAGGCTGGGCAGGAAAAAATTATAGAGCTGGAGGTCCTTGGCATGGCTTAATTCTCAAAATAGAAGAAGATTTATCTTATGATTGGGCAAGAATTATTGCCCACAATACTCCAAACACGCAATTTTGGGATGTAATCGAATCTGGGAATAATCTTTATTTCACAGGTCCCACTTTCGGCAATTTGCTGGTAAAGACATCAATCTCCGGAACTTTGAGTTTTTTCAAGACATGGGAAAGCAATGGATCATCGATTAGCCTTACTGAACTTTCCAGTGGTAATATTTTAGAATCAGGCTGGGTTAATTTAGGCTCTACAACCGCCAGCATTTCCTTAGCAACTTTTGATTCAAATGGTTCCTCAGATGAATGCAAGGAAGAGTCTCCTGAATATACCAATAGCACCATTTCATACGTGAATTTTGAAGACTATCTTGATCTTTTGGATGCACTGGAAGATATTGATGATGTTTCGGCAACTCGAAATTCTCATGAGCCTAAAAGCAAATATGCGTGTGGTGTTGAAGTCTCTATTTATAAGGGTAACTCAAGTAATCCCGATGCATCACAAAATGTTGCAGATTTGCAAAATTGGGAGTTTCTCATAATGAATTCTAATGGCGATGAGATAATCGTTTCAACAGATGCCAATGGACTATGGTCAGGCAACTTAAGTAACTTACATGATATAGTCATTAAAGAAATATTTCAAAAAGACTATGTAGTGGTTACTCCTCAGCCCGCTCAATACTCTATCACCGCTGGCACTACTGCCCCTCAAACTTTCCAATTTATAAACTATGAATTTGAAGATATCTGCCCGCTTTTTGATGGTATGGTAGCATATTTTCACTTTCAGGAGAAAGATGGTGACTTTACAATGAACTTGCTTGGTGACAATGGCATTTTTAAATGGAATAGTAGCGGTAACCCTATAAATGGAACCGGTACTATAGGTTGGAATGCAGGTGATCCTGTTGTTAAAACTACTGGTGGCGTTTCAACACCTTATCATACTAATACTAGAACATTCTATTTAAAAAAGGATAACGTCAACAAGACATCCGATAATGTATTTATAGAAGTACCCAACTACAGTGATATTTCAACAATAGGCGACGGCGATTTCACTGTAGAGTTTTATCTTCAAGTGGATAACATGCAAAATAGTGGACATGGAGGCATAGTGCAAAAAGAAATTAGGAATGCTGGTGGGAGTCCTACAAATGGCTGGGACATTGATCTTCAAAAATCTGCTACGGGAGTATATCAAATTCACCCTCACTTTCATGGTGTAAGTCCAACTAATTGGTATACTACATCCATTTCAGATGGAAACATGTATCACATTGCAGTTACTAAAAAAGCGCTTTCTGCTACATCTATTCAAATTGAGCTGTATATCGATGGAACTTCTCAAGGAACGAAAACATATAACCATGCAATTGGTTTATCATTTAATACCAATGCTCCACTAGAAATAATGCCTGATTTCTTTGATGGGCTTATCGATGAATTATCAATTTATAATAGAGTGCTTTCAAGCTCTGAGATATCGACAATAGTAAATGATGGCAAGTGTTGGGACTATGTTCGCTTTAACGAATACACCCAGGACTGTTCATCTGGCAACGAGTCAAAAGGGAGTTTCACCGTATATAATGGAAGGCTGTCTGCCACAGATTTCCGATATAGCCTTGCAGAAATGCCTTCTGGAACGGATGCATATAGCTGGACAGCAAAAACTTGGTCAACAAGTAATGTTAATGGACCAGTTAACTTTGACGACAACAATGGCTCAGTGACCGTCGCATACAATGATTATAAGACTGAACTATATGAAATTCCATGCAAGTCTACATATTCATCAAGCGACCTTGGAGCGTATAGAGTGAATGTATTAAACGATATAAATTGGGTTCATGTTGGCATGGGAACAAATCATATTGGCTCATCTCTAAATATTGGCTCATCTCCTTATGATGAATCTGATGATAAGAATATTACCGAAGATTATCTTGAATTGAAGATGAATAGTTCACGAACTGCACTTGAAGTTGAACAAGTTACTAGTGCTCACTCATTCTCATTCTATCCGAACCCTGCAATTTCTAAAATACAGGTTTTAAGCGACTTAGAAAGAATTGATGTTAGAATTCTTAGTGTTGATGGGAAAGAAATGATTTCAACTCAAAGAATAACTCAAAATCATCAAACACTTGATATCTCAGATTTACAATCTGGTGTATATTTAATTGAAATAACAACTGATTCCAATACTGTGATTGAAAGAATAACTAAATTATAGTACTTATAGCCTTTATAAACCCCTGACAGATTTCCTGTCAGGGGTTCTTATTATAACCTACTCAAACCCATCCCCTTTCTCTAAAATCTCCCAAGTATGGTCTGAAAGGAGTTTTACTTTGGCCACGTAGGCCTCGTACGGATGACTCTTTCCCCATTCTTGTGGCGAAACCATGGTGAGAATGTCTTTGCCTTTTTTGGTGTAGAGATAATAAGTGCTTGAAATAAGCGGTTCAAAACGCATTTCTGCCAAGTAGATGCGCTCAGAAATAGCCACACGGGCTTTTATTTCTTGTGCTTGTTGGGCAAGCAACTTCATTTGATCGTAGAGCTGTTGCATTTGCACGTTGGTTTGCTCGTGCATGGCGCTTACTGCTCTGCCTTTAATCTTGCCTTTGTCTTCTGGCTTTATAATGCCACTACCTACATGGTGGGCATATTCAAGCAATCCTGGGTTTTCTGCAACCTTATCAGGGTCTATCGGGTTTTCAAATTCTTCGTGGTTCAACTCTTGGTCTTCCTTTGCCATGTTAACCGTTTCTGCAATTTAAAGGTTTAGGCAAAGGTATCTTTTGTGCAATGTGGTTAGGCCACCATTAGCTGCACATTCTTGTTATAAAGGTTTATGCGCACCAAATCATCATACACTTCATGGTCTAGCATAATCTTGTTTAATCGTGGTAAGGCTTTTATAGCATTAGAAATTTCTTGAAATCGGCAACCTACACAGCTATAAAACTCTAATGACTCAGGTAACTGACGCACCGTGTTTGCCGATAAGGAGTTGATTGGATTGTGGTCTAAATTCAGCTGTTTAAGTGAACGCAAGTGGTAAATTTCGGCAGGAAGCTCAACTATACCACAGCCAGAAATATTGAGTTCTCGTAACGATTTCAATTCGGAAAGTTTAAAAAGCGTTTTACTCATATTGAGTTTCTTGTTTCCAGAAAGGTTCAATTTCTTTAATCGTGGCATGTACTCAATGCCTTTTGGCAATTCGCTTATACGGCAGTTACTTAAATCCAATTCTTCAACTTCTGAAAACTGAGAAAAGTCAACACCGGTTAAATTAAATCGGTTTTGTGATAGGTTGAGTTTTTTGCTGGCTTGGTTCATTAAAAGGGTAAGAAGATTGGTTGCCATTGTTATGGTTTTTTGAGTTGATGATTCGAAAGAACCCAACATCTGCGCACTCTTAGTGCGCACCAACTGGAATCATTAAAATTTATCTTTGAGAAGCAACCATTTGCTAACGCTGCACATTATGAGCACGTCTGTTTATTGAGATGAATCTTACCGCAGAACAAAAAGAATTAATTGAAGGGTGCATAGACGGCCGCAGAAAGGCTCAATATCAACTATACCAGAATTATTCTGGTAAGATGATGGGCGTATGCATGCGCTACTCAAAAGACGAAGCTGAGGCTGAAGATATTCTGCAAGATGGCTTTGTAAAAGTGTTTACCAATATTCACAAATACCGGCCAATTGGCTCTTTTGATGGTTGGATTAGAAGAATTTTTGTGAACACGGCCATTGAATATTATCGCTCGCGGAAAAAGTTTTTGCTAAGCGATATAGAGCTTGAAAATGCCGACATAGCTTTTAGCGAAAGCGTGGTTGATAAAATGGCCGCAGAAGAAATAATTGGCCTATTTGCCGAAATGCCCGATGGCTACAGAATGGTTTTTAACATGTATGCGGTTGAGGGTTATTCGCACAAAGAAATTGCTGATGAATTGGGAATTTCAATAGGTACTTCAAAATCTCAATATTCAAGAGCTAGAACGTATTTGCAGCGTTTAATTGCAAATAGGGAGAAAGAAAACATAGTTGTCAGAGAGAAGGAGAATGAGCAGTTGGGAAGATAACATGCGCGAAAAGTTGGATGAATTTAATGGCAACGTGAATGAAAATTCATGGCGCGAAATTGAATTCAAGGCCAACAATGCCTTTGAAGGAAAAATAAGGTCGAAAACCAAAAATGTCGACTTGCCAGTAAAGTCGCACGTTTGGGCAGGCATTGCAGCCAGTCTACCAGGTTCTTTAGAAGGTAATATTCAGTCAGAACTAGAAAATTACGAAGCACCAGCACCAAATAATGCTTGGCAATCAATAGACAGTAAACTTTCTGGCCAAGGGCAATTTGAAGGCAGTATTGCTAGTAAAGTGGGCCACTATCATCAAGTGCCATCGGCTTCAAATTGGAAATTAATTTCTAGAGCCTTAGATGGCATTTTAGCCGCCAAGCGCCGACGAAGAATTGCCACTATTGCAGCCGTTTTCATTGCGGCCATTATTCCATCAAGCAATTTAATTGATGGTTGGTTGGGAGGCCAATCCGAATTGGCCAATGTTGAAATGGGTAACGAAGCTTACATTAATGAAGGTTCAACCACTAATAAGCATTTACCTAACCAAGCTAGCTTACATCCTGACAACCAAAATCAGTTGGG
>JAGQWA010000254.1 GCA_020437725.1 Bacteroidota bacterium
TGGCGCTTGGGCGCATGGCGGCAGTGGCTAGTTCTTCGTTTGGATGATAATATCCGCCAATATCAACAGGTTGGCCTTGGCAATCAATTAGCTCCTGTGCAATTATGGCTTCATTGGCTTGCAAGGCTTCGGCCATGCCTTTAAATGCCAGCTGCAGCTCAATATCTTGTGTTTGCTCTAACAAGGCCTGTGCCCAATAAAGTGCCACATAAAAATGTGAACCGCGGTTGTCAATCTCGCCAGCATCTCTGCTTGGAGCTTTGTTGTTCATTAAATAACCAATAGTGGCAATTTCTAATGTTTTTGAAAGCACAACCGCCTTATCGTTATTGTAGTTTTTGCCCAAATGTTGTAATGAAATGGCAAGTGCCATAAACTCACCCAATGAATCCCAACGCAGGTGATTTTCTTCGTTAAATTGTTGAACATGTTTTGGGGCAGAACCACCCGCGCCTGTTTCAAACAAACCACCGCCATTCATTAATGGAACGATGCTTAACATTTTGGCGCTTGTGCCTACTTCTAGAATTGGAAAAAGGTCAGTAAGGTAATCTCTAAGCACGTTTCCTGTAACAGAAATGGTGTCTTGCTCTTTTCGTATTCTTTCAAGTGAAAATTTGCAAGCATTAACTGGATTCATGATGTGAATTTCTAACCCTGTCGTGTCATGGTCTTGCAAATAGGTATTCACCTTTTTAATGAGCTCAGAGTCGTGAGCACGGTTTTCATCAAGCCAAAAAACGGCCGGTGTTTCTGATTCTTTTGCACGGTTTACTGCCAGTTTCACCCAATCTTTAATGGGCTCATCTTTGGTTTGGCAGGCTCTAAAAATATCGCCTTCTTCCACTTTTTGCGTCATAATGGCTTGGCCATCAACCACAACTGATACAGTGCCATTGGTGCCAATTTCAAAGGTTTTATCGTGGCTACCGTATTCTTCGGCTTTTTGTGCCATTAATCCCACGTTGCTAACACTACCCATTGTAACTGGATTTAAAGCGCCATTGGCTTTACAATCATCAATTACGGCTTGGTAAATGCCCGCATAACTTCTGTCTGGGATAATGGCTTTTGTATCTTGAAGCTGGTTGTTCTTATTCCACATTTGGCCTGATGTTCTAAGCATGGCTGGCATTGATGCATCAATAATTACATCGCTTGGTACATGAAGGTTGGTAATGCCTTTGTCAGAATTTACCATGGCCATGTCTGGTCCATATTCTAATGCTGCCTTAATATCAGCTTCAATAGCTTGTTTTTCTTGGGCACTTAAATTGTCTAAAGAAGCCAGTACTTGGCCAAGGCCATTGTTTGGATTGGCACCCGCTTTTTCTAGAGTTTCAGCATGTTTTTCAAAAACATCGGCGAAATAGGCTTCAACAGCATGGCCAAAAAGAATGGGGTCGCTCACCTTCATCATGGTGGCTTTTAAATGCACCGAGAAAAGAACTCCTTGTGCTTTTGCATCTGCAACCTGCTCTTTAAGAAAAGAAACAAGTGCCTTTTTACTCATTACAGCAGAGTCTATTACTTCACCATCTTTTAAGGCCAATCCACCTTTTAAAATGGTTTCATTTCCGTTTTCATCAGTAAAAACAATGTTGGCAACCACCGCTTTATTAACCGTTACAGATTGCTCGCTTCCATAAAAATCGCCATGAGACATACTGGCAACATGGCTTTTAGAATTAGCAGACCATTTGCCCATTCTATGCGGATTTTTCTTGGCAAATTCTTTAACGGCTTTAGGAGCACGTCGGTCAGAATTACCTTCTCGTAAAACGGGGTTTACTGCGCTACCTTTAATTTTATCGTAACGCGCTTTGGCGTCTTTTTCAGCATCTGTGGTCGGTTCGTCAACATAATTTGGAACCGCATAGCCATGTTGTTGCAATTCGCTAATTGCAGCTTTTAGTTGCGGAATTGAAGCGCTAATATTTGGCAGTTTTATAATGTTGGCTTCTGGCAGTTTTGCTAACTCACCTAATTCGGTAAGTGCGTCAGAAACACGTTGGTTTTCTTGTAAATAATCAGGGAAATTGGCTAGAATTCTGCCTGCCAGCGAAATGTCGCGGGTTTCGATATCAATATTGGCTTTTGCCAAAAACGACTTTACTATTGGAAGAAATGAATAAGTGGCCAACGCCGGTGCTTCATCCGTTTTGGTGTAAATAATTTTTGATACTGACATACTAACTATTTCCTAATGATTATACCCATGAAAAAATGGGTGCAAAGGTAGTGGCATTCTTTGCGTATGTTGCCATTTAAAGCAGAGTTTATGGCATGGTCTTTTTGGCAAATTCAAGAATTGAACAAAAACTACGATTTAACAATTGTGGGCGCTGGCTTTACTGGCTTGCACACTGCAATTGCTTTCAAAAGGAAATATCCAAAGGCCAGTGTATTAATTGTTGACCAAGGTTTAGGGGTTAATGCAGCCAGCAACCGAAATGCGGGTTTTGCCTGCTTTGGAAGCCCGACTGAATTACTTGCCAATTACCAACATTTAGGAAGAGATGCTGCCCTAACAATGGCCCAAAAAAGGAGAGAAGGGATTGAGTTTTTGGCGCACACATATGGTAAAGCATGTGATTATGTACCAGTTACCAGTCACGAACTTTTTTTAGATGCTAAACATGATTTTGAGCACGTTGTTTCCGAGCTTAAGTTGTTAAATGCTGATTTAAAAAGTGTGGGCTTTGCGACTGAAACGTTTAAGCCTTCTTTAAATGCTCAACTCGAAATAAATCAAATTGAAATTTGTGGTGAAGGACAATTGAATCCTGCCAAATTGCACAATGCGCTTTTGGACAATTGTCGGGCAGTTGGTATTCAATTTTGTAATGCAAAATTTATTGATCATCAATTACTTCAAGATGATATAGCGGTTGAATTAGAAGGTGGAATGATTATTAAAACCACTGCACTTGTTTTGGCAACCAACGGCTTTTCAAATACAACCAACATTAAACCCGCCAGAGCCCAAGTTTTAATTACAGAGCCCATTTACAATCTTCAATTAGAAGGAAATTATCATTTTGATAAAGGCTATTATTATTTGCGAAATGTAGGAGATAGGGTTCTTTTTGGTGGTGGAAGAAACCTTGATTTTGAAACTGAAACCACTACAGATTTATCTCTCAATGAATTTATTCAAAGCCACCTAGAGAATTTGCTGCGAAACAAGCTTTTGCAGAATGTTCCATTTCAAATCGCTCATAAATGGGCTGGAATAATGGGAATAAGGCAAGATGGCACTCCAAAAGTTGAAGTGCTTGGTAACCATATTTTTAGAATTGAAGGCATGAGCGGAATGGGCGTTGCCCTTTCGCCTGTTTTAGCACAAGAACTTGTTGAATTACTGTAATTTACACTTCTCTTACCTTGAGCCGTTTCATGCTGCTAATTTCAACCCATTTCTTGTTTGTAGCTAAATAATTTCTGGCAGTATAAAAGGCGATGGTTTCGGCAAGTAAATAGCCTACGGCAGTTAGCATATTTCTCGTGTCTGCTTGAAAATATCCTTGAAAATAGAGAATTGGAAAGCTAGACATTAATAGGCACGAACCAACAGTTACTGGAAGTGCTACCGCATCTAAAACCCCACTTCTTTTTTTGTTTCTAATGGCAGTTATTTGACTATAATGCATGTTTCTTTCATTGAAATAAAACGTATCGTTTTCAATCTTCTGAAACACCATTTCTTCATTTGTGGCTGCGGTTTTAATCTTGTATTTGTGCCCTGCTTTTAGCTTAACCACTTTTACTGAATCGTAAGTTATTAGGTATCTACCCTTTGAAAAACCAGCCACACAAATGGCAGAAAATATGATAGTTAGTATTAGCCCTTTCATCTTATAATAATTTAACCCCAAACTTGAATGTAACAACATTTACAGGAACGTTTGTAAAGAATAGCCCAAATGAGCCTACAGCACCTACGCGCATTACGCCGAAACTGTAAAACGATTGGGTTTTAATGGTTTCAGATCGTGTGTATTCGTTAGCCACTTGGGTTGACATATCGTCAATGTCCAAATTGTAATCTTGTTTGGCTTTTTCGCTATCAAGCTTAAAAGAAAAATCATAACCAACCGAAAGTGAGTTTGTAACGCTTGATGTGCCTATTTGTGCCATAACAAAATTCTTATCGAGAATTGGAATAGCCAATGTGGCTCTAGCTTGCTGGGTGCTAATATTTAAATCAAAATCAAGTTGATTAACAGTTAGCTGAGCAAAATCGGCACTTAAACCAAGGTCGTAAGCATTTTGAATGTTGTAAACGCCCACATTAAAATTATTGGTGCCAACATCAAAACGCAACCAACTTAATACTGGAATTTCTGTAAATCTACCCACTTGAATTCCTAATCCTGCGGCCCAAATGCTAGATTTTAATTCAACACCTTTTTGCTCAATATCCTTTAGAATAAAGCCCATAGGAAAATAACCTGCGCTTAGAATAAAGCCTTTCCAAGGCCTAACTTCTAAATATGGAAATGATGATGGAATTAAATCATAGCCCCTTTCTAAACCACCTGGTAGTGAAACATCTGTATAAATATAGCTTCCATTGGTTGGGTTTACCATTTTTCTACCGTCTTCATTAAGCCAATATTTGCGCATTATGGTAGCATCTTTATTGCCAAAAATGCTGTTTCTGGGCCCCATGTAAGAAAATTCTGAATTGCTTGATGCGTCAGAATTTTGGTTGTGGGCGGCATAAACTGAGTTGCTTAAAAGGCTTCCAGAAAGTGATAACGAATATCGGATTCGCCAGTTTTTATGTCCATGCTGAATTTGATGACCTTGCAGCATGGTGTTACCCAGATGATTGGTTCCGGGTCCAGTATAACCATCAAAGTACGATGAGAGTCTGTTTGCAAACTCATCAACCTGTGTTTCTAAAGTTTGGCCAAAACCACAAAAACTTATGGCCAAGCCCATTATTCCCAATAAATACTTCATGCCTAGATTTTTGATTAAAATGGTTCTATGTATGCACCAGAGGCTTTTGGTTGAAGAGTTATAATTCCAACATCGCCATTGTATTCATGTTTAATTCTAACTTCTGAATAATCAGAATAAACTATTTCGAAAGATTTATTGTAGGTCTTTGAAGTACCTTGATCTATAATTAAATTTAAGTAAGGAATGCCAGCTTCTTCTGTAACAGTGTAGGTGCCAAATACGGCAGT
>JAGQWA010000255.1 GCA_020437725.1 Bacteroidota bacterium
CCTAAAGTGGGTGGATCATATCTATTAAAATTAAACATGTTTTTCTTGAATAGCGCATCAAGTAAGTTTTCATTGTCGCTGATATAAACTACCCTTGTTGTTGTGAGCATTGCAATTGCGCCACCTTTTTTATTTAGGAAAACAAGCTCTCCTGCCGAAACCCTGCCTGGGTCATCAAACCTAGTAAACTCACAAGTGGCGGTTACCATCAGTGGCATTCGGTCTAAGTTTTCCCATGAATTAATATCACTTATTTCGAGAACGCGTTCGTGCGCCCAACCCAACTCGCCTCCATGGCCTATGTAATTCACTACTAGGGCGCCGCTTTCCATTATTTCATTAATTCTTCTTTCTACATCAGGGTATCTGCTACCGCCTGCCGAGGCTTCTTGCACATAGGCATCGAAGTTTATTTTTTTAAAGTTGTATTCTGGATGATTTGTTGAGATATAAGTATAAAGCTCTTCGCTTTTTCTAATATGAGCGTTGGTGTCTTCGTCGTCAGCAATTAAAACAATATCGTTTTGCCAAGAAGCCATAGAATTTGGCGAATGGTAGGCCTTTATTTTTTCCACCATTTGCATGGCTTGTTCTCTATTATTTACCGGAAACCTGCCAATGGCAAGGTCTAAACCTTCGGTATTTGCAAAACTTCCCTCGCCAATATCTAACAAGCCAAAATAATCGTCGGTTGCAAACACATTAGCGCCATGGTGAGAGTTTTTGCTTTGAAAAGTGGGAACTAAATTAGTGTTGTCAGGAATTCGGTTTTTGTAATCGTAAGAAGCATCGCCAAGTAAAAGAAGGTAACGCGGTAATTGTTCATCATTTTGAGCAGTATGATAGAAATATGACAGCATATTTCTAATGGCAGCCAGATCTTGGTTGCCGCTAGAAAACTCATTATATATATTGTTTATCTCTAAAATATTTACGCTAATGTTGTTGGTTGATTTATGAAATGATTGAAGCTCTTTAGCGGCTTCTTCAAAATCTTTATGATAAACTATATAGCCTTGTGTGTGGTTTAGGCCATGGTAATTTTGATTTTCAACCTTACCTGCGTAGGTTGGCTTATTGCCTAACCCTTTTTGTGTTACAACAAAGGTTTTAATTTCATCGGCTAATTCATATTTAAAAGATACTCTGCCGTTGCTAGTTTCGGTTTCTAAGGCTTTAATGCTATGAATGTTGGTTACATCCCACACAACAACATTTGGCATAGAGCTATTAATGGTCATTTTGGCAATTCCATTATTTCCTAGGCTTTTTTTATCTCTTATTAATAACGTACCGCCAGTATAATTTGATTGAACTCTTGCGTTTAATTCGAAGAAGTTAATCCAAGCATTTGCTTGTGAGTTTGGTTTGCTATAATTATACGTAACTTTTACATTGCTTGATGCCAATTTAGTTTGAATGGTTTTGGTATCTGGATACACGTATGGTGAATCGTCTTTGTCTGTAGTTGCGCCTATAGAATGTGCAATTACAGTTTTGTCATTAAGCATAACTTCTATAATGGCATTGCCACCGCCTATATGTCTTTCGGCAACGGCTGATCTAAAGCTAACTGAATCAGTAAGCAATAATGCATTTATGGCGTCTAAATTAAATTCAAGTGTGCCATAAATACCTAATTCTTCGCCAAACCAGTTTTGGCCTGTTTTTAAGGTTTTAGTTATGTCGGTTAGCAATTCTTCTTCATGACTATATAAATAGTCATGGCTTTCAGACTCATAAACAATATTTCCAGACGGAGAATTTTGGCTAATTATAGACTTAGTACTACTAACATTAATACCTATAAAGTAAGTTATCTCATCGGTAAACGGGTTTTCAATACAGGTGTAATGGCTTGCGTTTTTTTGATAATTCCAAATTTTTGGTCCTTCGGCATAGAATTGTAAATAGTCGCCATCATCAAATTTTCCATCACTTAAACCTTTTCGTTCACAGGGTATTTCTATTAAATCGTCAAAAACATCTTCTTCAAGAATTTGTGGTAGGGTACTGCCACCATAACCAAAAATAGAAATTTGACTGGCGTTTACATTGTCTGGGTTTATGCCATTTTCAGAAAGAAACGCACGGTTAATTAAATAAGACCCTGATTCGGTTACCTTAATTTTATGCCAAGAACCTGAATTAAGTTTTGAATTAATTTTTGAGCTCCTTTTTCTTGCAACATTGGGATTAATGCGCGCTTTAAAAGTTGGATTTATTTGATACTCAGTAAGCAACTCAAGCTGGCCAAATTGATTTGTTCTAACAGGACATATGGTTAAAATTTCTTGAGTTTTTTTAGCAATTATTCTTTCGCCAAGTTTTGTTTTGAAGGTTTGTGATGGCTCAATTTCGGCCCATTTACCTTTTTTGGGAATTACTTTAAAACTTATTGGTACTAATTCAAAATCGGTAACATCTTGCAAATCACTAAAAAAAGTAAGCGTAATAAAAGGAAGTTGAGAGCTTTGTTCAACTTCTATAATTCCTTGATTTAAAGTACTTTGGCGAATATTTTCAAAATCCCAAACAATTTTATTCTTTAAAGTTTGGGCTGTAGTTTGGTTAAAAAACAAACCTAAAAAACACCCAGAATAGAAAAGTATTAATCGGATTTTTGACTTCATAGAACAGAATTTAAGAGCAATCTAATATTTTAGCGAGCTGTAAGCACGTTAGCAACAAAAGTTGATACCTTTAACGCACTGCGACAATCTTAATTGTATCAACAAAAAAAGTGAAGATGAAAAATTTAGTTCCAATCCTCCTCTTGCTCTTTGCGGTTGACCTTTCCGCACAAGATGCACATTTTAGTCAATTCTATGCAAACCCTATGTACTTAAACCCTGCATTTGCAGGTAGTGCAGGTGGTGCTAGATACGCACTAAACTCACGCTACCAATGGCCAACGGCTGCAGGTGGCGACTTTCAAACCTACACAGTTTCTTATGATCAGCATTTCGATGCCATTGGCGGTGGTCTTGGTGGTCAAGTATTTTATGATAGAGCTGGCGATGGAAATCTTTCTGTAACTTCGGCAATGGCAGCCTATTCATACCAATTAAATCTTTCTGATGAATTTGCCATTAAGGCTGGTATTCAAATGGGAGTTGTGCAAATGGCTGTTGATTGGAACAAATTTGTTTTCCCTGATCAAATACACCCACGTTATGGTATTACTCGCGCCACCCAAGAAACTTTTGGAGATGCGGCTACCAAGTTGCAGCCAGATTTTGCGGCAGGTGCAATTGCTTATACAGATAAATATTACGGCGGTTTTGCTGTTCACCACATTACCCAACCAAATCTTTCATTTTTAGGTAATAGCAACAGCTTGTGGCCAACCAAGGTTACAGTTCATGCAGGTATGATGATTCCTTTAGACAAAGGCTCAAGAAATCCTACAACATTTGTATCTCCCAACATTTTATACTTACGTCAAGCCAACTTTACTCAGGTAACTTTTGGTGGTTACTTTATTAAAGAGCATTTTATTGTTGGAATGATGTACAGACAAACTGATCCAAATTCTGATGCCATTATGGCGATGGTAGGAGCTAAAATAGACGCTGTAAAAATTGGATACAGCTATGATATTTCTGTTTCTGACGTAAGAGCTGCCGCCGCAGGTAGCCACGAAATTTCTCTTAACATAGAATTACCTATCAGAAAACGCGTAAAAGCGGTTAAATGGAGAAAGATTAGTTGTCCTGACATTTAATCAGAATCTATTCCTTTGAACAATATTTCTTTATTATTGCAGTTAGCAACAAAGCATTAGAATAATACAAATAATGAACAACAGGCTTTTTTATGTAGTGGGAATAATAGGAGCAATGCTTCTAACCTCTTGTGGAGGAGGTAATGTTGACCCAATGACTGGCTGGAAATATGATGATCCAAAATATGGTGGATTTGAATTAATTTCTGGTAGAGATCAAAAAACACCTCCTAATATGGTGTTTATTCCTGGTGGTACTTACACCATGGGTGGGGTTGAGCAAGACATGACATTTGAAGGAAGTGCACTTCCAAGAATGGCAACAGTTCAATCTTTTTACATGGATGAAACTGAGTGTACCAACCTCAACTACTTATTTTACCTTAACTGGTTAAGAAAAATTCATCTTAATACCCCTGAAGTATATTTCGAAAATCTACCAGATACATTCTGCTGGAGAGATCCTTTGGCTTACAACGAGCCAATGGTGCGTTATTACTTCCGTCACCCTTCTTTCCAAAACTATCCTGTAGTGGGCGTAAGCTGGGTACAAGCTTCTGACTATTCTGCCTGGAGAACTGACCGTGTGAACGAAAATGCCATGATTGAAGCGGGCATCATCAAGGCGAACATGGATCAACAAGCTGATGATAATAACTTTAACACCGAAGCTTATTTAGTGGGACAATACGCTCCGGAAGATAAAAGAACTCTTAAGAATTCAAGTGGTAACCCAAGAAGAGTAGGTATAGAAGATGGTATTTTCCAACCAGATGTTCGCCTACCAACAGAGGCTGAGTGGGAATATGCCGCTTTTGCTAACGAAGGAAATGGTGTTCCCGGAGACGAGAATATTAATACTAAGAGACTTTATACACTTAACGGTTTGGGTTTAAGACAAACAATGGGCCCAGGTAGAGGTAAAATGTATGCCAACTACCAAAGAACTCGTGGCGATTACATGGGTCTAAGTATTACACCTAACGATGCAGCAGATATTCCTGCTCCGGTTGACATGTTTATGCCAAACGATTTTGGTTTATACAACATGGCTGGTAACGTAGCTGAGTGGGTTTTGGATGTTTATCGTCCACTTTCTCATGAAGATGTTGCTGACTTAAACCCATATCGTGGTAATGAGTTTAGAGTATTAGAAAGATTAGCTGACGGTACTCCTGCTCCTAAAGATTCTCTTGGTAACATGAAATACAGAGATGTTACTATTATGGAGAACCTAATTAGAAGAAACTATAAAATTGCTGACAATAGAGGCTACAAAGACGAGATGACTTATAACGGTGGTGCTCAAAAATATGAGAGCAACTCTCAACAAGGATTCTGGTTTGGTGTAATGCCAGATTCATTAAAAGACAACGACAGTTTAATGGATCAGTTGTTTGTTGGTACTTCTTTGGTTAACGATATTGCTAGAGTTTACAAAGGCGGTTCTTGGAATGATAG
>JAGQWA010000256.1 GCA_020437725.1 Bacteroidota bacterium
AAAAAAAAAAATTGTATATAGGAGTTGTAGAAGATTTTTAAATCAGGGCTTTGGTTATGAATTCGCGGGTAAAACCCATTTAGAATAATGTCCCAACTTTCGCTTTTTGTGCTGGCCATTTTGGCATTGATTAATTCATGTGCAGAAAATGGCAGAAGCCTTAGCAAAGCGACTCTGCCTGCAAGGGTTTGCGTAATTTGTTGGTTCATTAAAAAATTCTGCGAGCCACTAATTACGAACTTGCTTCTGGGGTTTTCGTCAGAATAAACCTGTAGGTAAGAGAAAAGCTCAGGGAATCGCTGAATTTCATCAAAAATGGCGCCGGAGCGGTATTGATCCATAAATGCGCGTGGGTCTGAGCTCGCTAATTCTAACGTATCAGGGTATTCAAAATTTAAGTAAGGCAGGTTTGTAAATGCATGGCGTAGTAGAGTGGTTTTGCCCGATTGCCTTGGCCCTGTTAACGACAAAATGGGAAACCCTTTGCTAAGTGCTTCTAGTTTATTCTCTAATTGCCTATTTATGTACATATTGGCAGTAAATTTATACAAATTTAAAGTCTGACTTTATAATTTGTATAAAAAATGTTTGATTAAAGCTTTTGGTGGAGTTTTTGATTTTTCATGTGTGATTTTCTGATTAGCAGAAAAACTACCACCCAAACGTAAAAGCGATTCTGTACGAAAATGGCTCTCTCAATTGGTTGATATTGGCTGAGTTGTAAAATGTGTTATATACGAGGGCAAAATCAGCACATACACGGTCGCTTAACCAATTTCGGTAGCCAATTCCAACCCAGAAATTACTAAGTGAAACGCGCATAGGCTGGCCTGTTATTTGGTTGTATCCAGGCCACATTAAGGTTTCGTACTCGGCATAAGCAAGTAATTGTCTAAAAAATTGAGCTGTACTAGAAAAATTTAAGCCATATATAGAAACACCTTGACCACCTAATGCAGCATTAGATCTAAAATAGCGATAGGTAAAACCAGGGCCAACCGTAACAAAAGGTAGAACTCTATAGCCCACTTTGGGAGAAAGCTCTAAATATGTGGTGGTGCCAAAAAGCATTTGCACATTGCCTCCATAAACCAATCGTTCTAGCATAGGAGTAGCGCTAAAATTTTCCAAGTCAACACGGCTTCCTCCACTAGGTGTACTAGGTATAGATGGCTCTGGCCTAGGGCTAATTTGTGCTGAAACCTGAACAGAAGCAGCGCTTAGTAGAAGCAAAAGGCATATAAGGGTTATTCGCATGGCATCTTGTAAACGCAAAATGACAAATTATGGTTTAATGGCACAACCTATTCATCATTTTTGACAAGATTATTGCCAAGTTGGCTTCGATACGATTCCGTATTCTGCCAATATTTCGGAAAAATAAACAGGTAAGATGTTTGATGTTGTGGCATCAGATTATCAAAACCCAAGCGAAATGAATTTCAATAATTTCACTATAAAAGCGCAAGAAGCCGTTCAGAAGGCGCAGGAAATGGCGCAGGGTAATCAAAACCCAGCAATTGAAACCGCCCATATTTTAAAAGGGCTACTCTTAGTTGACGAAAATGTAGTGGTGCATTTGCTAAATCGTCTTAGAGTAAACACTCAGAGAATTACACAGGTGCTTGACAAAATGATAGAATCATTTCCCAAATCAAGTCAAGGTCAAGTTTATCTTTCAAACGATTCTAATAAATTGTTTACCAACGCGCTTTCAATCTCAAAGGAGATGAAAGACGAGTTTGTGTCAGTTGAGCATATTTTACTTTCATTCTTAAAGATTAACGATGGCGTTGCAGACATGCTTCGCGAAAGCGGGGTTAACGAAAAAGACTTGAAACATGCCATTGCTGATCTTAGAAAAGGAAGTAAAGTAACTGATCAAAGTGCCGAAGCCAAATACAACGCCCTAGCCAAGTATGCCAAGAATCTGAATGAATTGGCCAAAGATGGAAAGTTAGACCCTGTTATTGGTAGAGATGAAGAGATAAGACGTGTAATTCATATTCTTTCGAGAAGAACCAAAAACAACCCACTTTTAATTGGCGAACCAGGCGTTGGTAAAACCGCCATAGCAGAAGGCATTGCCTTTAGAATGGTAAACGGCGATGTGCCAGAAAACCTAAAGTCAAAAACCATTTTTAGCCTTGACATGGGAGCATTGGTGGCTGGAGCTAAATACAAAGGTGAGTTTGAAGAAAGGCTCAAAGCCGTTGTAAAAGAAGTTGTATCAAGCGATGGGCAAATAATCTTGTTCATTGATGAGATTCATACATTGGTTGGAGCAGGAGCTGGAGAAGGTGCCATGGATGCAGCTAACATTCTTAAGCCAGAATTGGCTCGCGGCCAACTGCGCGCTGTGGGTGCAACAACTTTGGCCGAGTACCAGAAATACCTAGAAAAAGACAAAGCACTCGAACGCAGGTTTCAGAAGGTAGTAATTGATGAACCGAATATGGAAGACGCCATTTCAATTCTGCGTGGATTGAAAGAGCGTTACGAAACCTACCATAAAGTGCGCGTTAAAGACGAAGCCATCATGGCAGCAGTTGAGCTTTCAACAAGATATATTGCCGACAGATTTTTGCCAGACAAAGCCATTGATTTGCTAGACGAAGCGGCAGCAAAACTCAGACTGGAGATTGATTCTTTGCCCGAAGAGCTTGACGAAATAGAGCGCAGAATACAACAATTAGAAATTGAGCGAGAAGCCATAAAGCGCGAAAAAGACGAGGCTAAGCTGCAAAAGTTGAATATGGAGATTGCTAATTTGGACGAAGACCGAAAGTCTTTCAGAGCCAAATGGCAAAGCGAAAAAGAAGTGGTTGATGGTATTCAGAAAGCCAAACAAGATATTGAAGATCTTAAGCTTGCCGCTGAACAAGCCGAGCGAAATGGAGATTATGAAAAAGTTGCTGAGCTGCGCTATGGTAAGATAAAGGATGCAGAAAACCGATTAAACGAATACAAGCAAAAACTGGTAGAACAGCAAGGCCCAAACGCATTAATTAAAGAAGAAGTTGATGCTGAAGACATTGCAGGCATTGTAGCCAAGTGGACAGGAATTCCAGTAACTAGAATGCTGCAAAGTGAGCGAGAAAAGCTTCTTAATCTTGAAGAAGAATTGAGCAAACGCGTAGTTGGTCAGGCCGAAGCAATTGAAGTGGTAGCTGATGCCGTTAGAAGAAGCCGCTCTGGTTTGGCAGACCCTAAAAAGCCAATTGGTTCTTTCATTTTTCTTGGTTCTACTGGAGTTGGAAAAACAGAGTTGGCTAAAGCCTTGGCCGAGTTCTTATTTAACGACGACAGTATGATGACTAGAATCGACATGTCAGAATTTCAAGAAAGGCATAGCGTTTCAAGACTTATTGGAGCGCCTCCGGGATATGTTGGTTACGATGAGGGTGGTCAACTAACAGAAGCAGTTAGAAGAAAACCGTACTCAGTTGTGTTGCTAGATGAAATAGAAAAAGCGCATCCTGATGTGTTTAACATCTTGCTTCAAGTGTTAGATGATGGCCGATTAACCGACAACAAAGGCCGTGTGGTGAATTTCAAAAACACCATCATTATTATGACCAGCAATTTGGGATCACACATTATCATGGAGAATTTCAAAGAAGTGAATAGCAACAATTTGCTTGGCGCCATGGAAACCACCCGAATTGAGATTTTTGAGTTGCTTAAGAAAACCATTAGGCCTGAGTTTTTGAATCGAATTGATGATATAGTAATGTTTAAGCCATTGCTTAAAGTAGACATTAAGGGTATTGTTCAGATTCAGCTTGGCTTATTAAACCAACATTTGGCCACAGCTAATTTGGAAATTGAAGCCACTAACAGAGCCTTAGACACTTTGGCCAATATGGGGTTTGACCCAGAGTTCGGTGCCAGACCTTTAAAGCGTGTAATTCAAAAGAATATTTTAAACGAATTATCAAAACAGCTTTTGGCAAACACCATTAGCAAAAGCGGAAAAATCTTGTTGGATATTGATGAAAATCAGCATTTTAGTTTCATTACTAAGCCTGCAGATCCGGTACTTAACTAATAAAACCAATTAATAGAGAAAGGCAAGGGTAGATAATACCTTTGCTTTTCTCTTTTTCAATTTTGAAGAATTAAAATGAACAATAAAGGAATATTTGAGCTAATTGCCGACGATTCTATGAATGATGACAATGCCGAATTCATTTCGCTCATATCATCAGAAGAAGAAGAAGAGATTACAACGGCAGATGCCCCAGAAATACTGCCTATTTTACCATTAAAAAACACCGTGCTTTTTCCAGGGGTAGTAATTCCACTTACCGTAGGAAGAGATAAAAGCATAAAACTCATTCAAGATTCATATAAGGGCGATAAAACAATAGGGGTAGTTGCCCAGCAATCGCCAGATATTGAAGACCCTTCAACCACCCAATTAAACCAAGTTGGCACTTTGGCACGCATTGTAAAAATGCTTAGAATGCCAGATGGCAATACTATGGCTATTATACAAGGTAAACGCCGAATAAAAATTGATGAGTATGTAGAAACTGAGCCCTATTTTAAAGCAAAAGTATCTGGGATAATTGAGCCTAAGTTTAAAAAGACAAGAGAGAACGAAGCCCTTTTCGCCACAATGAAAGACCTGGCTAAGCAAATAATTAATCTCTCTCCAAATATTCCTTCTGAAGCCGTTGTGGCAATTAAAAATATAGATAGCCCAACTTTTATGCTCAACTTCATTTCGTCTAACCTAAATGTGACGGTAGAAGACAAACAGCGCATATTAGAAATTGTATCTTTTGAAGAACGCTCTCAGCGCGTGCTTGAGCATATGACCAAAGAGCTGCAAATGCTCGAAGTAAAAAGTCAAATTCAAGACAAGGTTAAGGGCGATATTGACAAGCAGCAGCGCGAGTATTTCTTGCAACAACAAATGAAAGCCATTCAAGAAGAGCTTGGAAATGGCGGTATGGAGCAAGAAATAGCCGATTTGAAAAAACGCGCTCTCGAGAAACAATGGCAGGGCCCGGTTGCTGAAACTTTTGAAAAAGAAATTCAGAAACTGCAAAGAATGAACCCCGCAGCAGCTGAGTATTCTGTTATTTATAACTACTTAGAACTGCTTTTAGATTTA
>JAGQWA010000257.1 GCA_020437725.1 Bacteroidota bacterium
CCACCAATTTGTTTATACATGGCTATGGCAGAGCGGTTTAATAGCGGAATGTCATGTGCACCATCACATTCTAGCCAGCCGTTGTATTCGGTTCTAAATGAATCTATGAGCATGTAAGCAGTTCCCAGTGTACCACCCCAGCTATGGCCCATCATAAAGAGGCTAATGTCTTGTCCGTAGCGCTGTTTTAAACCAAGTGATAAAGCGTATAAGTCTTCTGCTAATTGGTTTATGGTTACATTTTCTACATCGTATTTACCATGCGACATGCCTTGCCCGCGTTGATCTGTATAAACCACTGCATAGTCTTTTTCTAGCTGTTGAGAATAATAACCACGGTATTCGATTCCAGAACCTGCAGGCCCACCATGCACAATTACCAAAAAGGTTTTTGATGCCGTATTGCCATAAATATGGGCAGGAATATCAGCTCCATTATTTCTGGTATAAATTGTTTCTCGTGCATTTTCTGATAATTCATCTGTCAGGCAGCTAACAAATGCAAAACTTGATAGCGCTAGAACGGCTAATAAATAAGTGCTTTTCATAATGCAATTGTTTTGGTAAAGCCTATTTGAAGAATGAATCGCGGAACGAAACCAACGCTGTTGTAGGGAAATTGCTGAAGGTTAACCAACTTCAAATAATAAGCAGATTGTTTAGCTGTTCTCAATCCTATGGCAAAATTCGTTTCAACGCTCCAGTAAGTTCTAAAAGCCAAATTTCTTTCGGTAATACCGCCTTGGCTGTTTAGCTGGTAGGTTTTGCCAGCGTTAAATTGATGAATCAAACCCAAGCCTGTTTCTATCTCTGAGTAAATGCCCTTTTTCCGTCCTAATGAATAATTAAGAAGTAAGGCAGGATTTAAAACACTGCCAACACGTGGATACATAATGTATGACACTGTTGGTCTCAACGATAAAACCCTAAGAACTTCAATTTCTCTTTTACCCCGAGTTTTTTCAGTTGAAGAAAGGTTGTAGCTCAAAAATCCGCCAAGCCCAGGATAAATACCCAAATCGGCATTGTAAAACACGCCTACGTTATTGTAATTTCTTAATCCTGATGCTTTAGAATTTGCCACGTATAGTGCTAAAAATAGCACTAAATACCACTTAATAAACCCTTTCATTAAACCCTTAAACAATGAATACTATGCGAATGTATTGTATTACGTTGGTGTAATCTATCAACTTTTACTCACCTATTTTGTTTTCCTTAGCGGTTTACTATTGAAAGTATGAAGAGCATTTTTACCGTTCTGTGCACTGTATTAGGTCTAGTAACACTTGCGCAAGACGCCGAGCGAAGCCTTAAAGATTTTAAAAGATTAGAAGCCCGAAGCATTGGTCCTGCAGGCATGAGTGGCAGAATAACCAGTATAGATGTGGTTGAATCTAGTCCTGAAATTATTTATGCCGGCACGGCTTCTGGCGGCCTTTGGCGTTCAGAAAGTGGTGGCATTGGTTGGCAAGCCATTTTTGATGATCAGCCAACTCAGAGCATTGGTGCTGTTGCCATTCAACAAACTAATCCTGATGTTGTTTGGGTTGGAACAGGTGAAGGAAACCCAAGAAACTCTCAAACAAGCGGTGCTGGAATTTATAAAAGCATAGATGGTGGAAAATCTTGGAAATGTATGGGGCTAGAAGCTACCAAAACCATTCATCGGGTTATAATTAGTCCTGAAAATCCAGACGTTGTTTGGGTTGGTGCCTTAGGTTCAGCCTGGGGCGACAATGCCGAACGTGGTGTTTATAAAACCACTGATGGAGGAAAGACATGGAACAAAGTACTTTACATTAATCAATCAACTGGTTGTGCCGATTTGGTGATTGATCCTAGTAATCCAAACAAGCTAATTGCCGCCATGTGGCAATACCAACGCCAGCCTTGGTTTTTTACTTCGGGTGGAGAAGGTTCAGGGCTTTTTGTTTCGTTTGATGGCGGTGAAACTTGGAAAAAAAGAACCGATAAAGACGGACTACCAAAAGGGACACTTGGTAGAATGGGTTTGTCAATAGCACCTAGCAATCCGAAAATTATATATGCTTTGGTTGAAAGCGAAGAGAAATATGCGTTGTATCAATCAACTGATGGTGGATTTAAATGGCATATGCAGAGCAACAACAATGTAGGTAATAGACCATTTTACTATGCCGATATTTATGTTGATCCGGCAAACGAGAATCGCATTTATAACTTGTGGTCTTACGTTTCATTAAGCGAAGATGCCGGTCGCACTTTTAAAACCATTTTAGATTATGGCACCGGTGTGCATCCTGATCATCACGCGTTTTGGGTGCATCCTAAAAATGCCAGCTATGTTATTGAAGGCAACGATGGTGGCTTAAACATTTCGCATGATAGGGGCAAAACTTGGCGAATGGCAGAGAACATTCCAGTAGGGCAGTTTTACCATATTGATATAGACAATGAAACACCTTATAATATTTACGGTGGAATGCAAGACAATGGCTCTTGGGTGGGGCCATCTTATACTTGGAATCATGGCGGAATTAGAAACCACGATTGGCAAGAGCTCTATTTTGGCGATGGTTTTGATGTTTTGCCAGATAAAACCAATTCTCGTTACGGGTATGCCATGTCGCAAGGTGGAAATGTGGTTCGTTATGATCGTGAATCTGGTAAGAATTGGACTGTAAAACCATGTGATTTACCTGACCAAAACCTTCGCTTTAATTGGAATGCCGCCATGGCAGATGACCCACATAATGAGCAAGGCTTGTTTTTCGGAAGTCAGTTTTTACATCATTCAGTTAATGCGGGGCAGAGTTGGGAACTATTGTCGCCTGATTTAACTTCAAACAACCCAGAAAAACAGCAACAGGCCAAAAGTGGCGGCTTAACCATCGATGCAACCCAGGCTGAAAACTATACCACCATTACTGCAATAGCACCAAGCGCACTCAATAAAAACATTATTTGGGTTGGTACTGATGATGGAAACTTGCAGCTAACCACTGATTTTGGCAAGACGTGGAACAACCTATATAAAAAGCTTAAAGGTGCGCCAGAAGGTGGCTGGATTCCACAAATTGTTACTTCAACTCATAACCAAAATGTGGCATTTGTAATAGTGAACAATTACCGCCAAAACGATTGGAAACCTTATGCTTATGTTACCACAGACGGTGGTAAAAGTTTCGATAAATTGGTGAGCGATAAATGGCTGAATTCGTATTGCTTAAGCATTGTGCAAGACCCTGTTGAACCTAATCTTTTGTTTTTAGGCACTGAAAACGGACTTTATGTTTCGTTCGACTTTGGCAAAAACTGGGAGCAGTTCAAAAACGGCGTACCATCTGTTTCGGTAATGGATTTAAAAATTCACCCAAGAGAGCATGATTTGGTAATTGGCACTTTTGGTAGAGCGGTTCTGGTAGTTGATAATATTTCTCCGTTAAGAAGCTTATGCAAGCAGAAGAATGAACCTCTAGAATTGTTTCGACCCATACAAGGTATAATAGCCAATTATGCACAGGCAAAAGGTGTAAGATTTACAGCTCAGGCACATTTTAAAGGTATGAACAGGCCAAGTGGAATGCGTATTCCGTTCTACATTCATTCTTCCATTTTAAAGCCCAAAAGCAAGGCTATGGTGGTTATTTATAATGAAGTTGGCGATACCGTTAGGCATTATGAAACCAAGGTTGATACCGGGTTGAATTTTCAATATTGGTATTTTGAAACCAATGGCGAACGTGGCCCATCGCACAGAATGCATAAAAACGACGAAATGCCACCAGGCGGGATGCAAGTACCACCAGGTAATTATAAAGTGCGAGTTTATTATGAATCAACTTTTGAAGAAGCACCACTAATTGTGCAAGCTGACCCTAGAGTTTCATTTAGCCAAAATGACTATAACCAACAATTGGATTTGTATAAAACGCATTTAAAATACAAAGTAGCTGTTAGAGAAGCTGTTGAACAGCTTTATGAAACACAAGGCCAAATTTCTGACGCTTTAGAAATGTTTGAAGAAAGTGATACCACACTAAAGGCACTTAAAAAAGAAGGAAAATCGCTTCAGGATTCAATTAACAAACTAGTTGAAATAGTATTGCTTCCTAAAGATTTTGTGGGATATGACCACGCCACTAAAAGGCTAAGCGACAGACTGCACGAAACCGAGAATTACATTCAAAACAGCATGGGCCAACTAAGCCAAATGGCGCATAACTCTCTTGAATTGGAGAAAGCCGAAACTACCGAGTTTTTGAAATTGGTAAACGCCTTTTTAACCGAAAGTGTAAATCCATTTGCACTAAAAGTAGAAAACCTTGCGTTACAACCACTTAAACAGGCAAAGTCTATTAAATTAGACGAATAATTTCTAAGGCTATGAAGTTAAAAATCTCCCTATTTACTATTTGTGTGGCCACATTTTTAATGGCATTTAAACCACAGGCTGACAACAAAGCGCATAAAAAGGCATACAAGAAGTTTGAGAAAGCGTTTAAGAATTTTTCATTTATTCCAGGCGCAGCATGGCAGCAGCCAACAGATACCACTCACCCAATTTCAACCAATTGGAAAAGCGAAACGGTAAGTGTACAATCATTTTTCATGCAGCAATATGAAGTAACAAATGCTGAATGGCATGCCTTTGTAGCAGCAAATTCTGAGAATAGAGAAAATCTATTGCCTGACACCAGTTTATGGGAAGACACCAACGAACCCATGCGCAGATATTATTACAGCCATCCTGCTTTTCAGAACTATCCAGTAGTAAACATAAGCCTTGCACAGGCGCAAGCATATTGTAGATGGTTGGCCAAAGAAATGACCGCAAGTAAAGATGTCCTTTTTGATTCTGTTTCAGTTTCAATTCCAACCGAAATGGAGTGGGAATATGCCGCTCGCGGTGGACATGATTTCAACAAATACCCTTGGGGCGGACCGTATGTGAGAAATGCAAAAGGCCAGTTTTTAGCGAATTTCCTTCGCGTTCCTGAAGATGAAGTAAGAAAAGTAGATGGCGATTTGGTACTGAAGAAGTCTATTAAAAACACCTTGGCAGCAAGCATACCAGCGCCAATAAAGGTGTTTTATGAAAACGACTTTGGCCTTTATGATATGGGCGGAAACGTAGCCGAATTTGTTTTGCCAAACCAAGATGGCATTCACTTTACCAAAGGCGGCTCTTTTTATGATCC